>JAPLIW010000740.1 GCA_026388915.1 Deltaproteobacteria bacterium | reverse complement strand
CGCAAAGCCATTGTGGTGGCGGGAGCCAACAAAATCGTCCCCAACCTGGAGAGCGCCATCCGGAGGATCAAAGAAACAGCCGTTCCCATGAACTGCCGGAGGCTCAATCTCAATCCTCCCTGCATGACCGCGGGGAAATGCGTCGACTGCCGCGTCCCCCAGCGTGCCTGCCGCATCACTTCGATCATCGAATGGAAGCCCCCCTTCTTCTCCGAGTACCTGGTCATCATCATCGGGGAGGATATAGGATTTTAAATTTGGACGCAGATTCTCGCAGATAACCGCAGAAAAGGATCCATTGAATTCACAAAAGAAGAAAGCACCACAAGGCTCTTCCGCCGCGCAAAGAGACTTTTTTTGTTCTTAAAACCTTGATATGGCTTTCTTTCGGATCCTGAAAATCTGCGTTCATCTGCGTCCAAATGGGATTGTATTTTAAAAGGATAGCCATGGAAGAGCTCATTCGTAAAATCACCGATCTCATCCGTAACTCCCAAAAGGTGATCGTCTTCACCGGCGCCGGGGTGAGCACCGAGTCGGGAATCCCGGATTTCCGCAGCCCCGGTGGGGTTTGGCAGAAATATAACCCCGAGGATTTCTATTACCAGAAGTTCATCTCCAGCGAGGAGTCGCGGGAGAAGTACTGGCAGATGAGCCGGGAATTCTACGAGCCGCTGAAAAACGCCCAACCCAATGCGGCCCATCAGGCGGTGGCGGAGTTGGAAAAGATGGGCAAGCTGGACTGCGTGATCACCCAGAACATCGACAACCTCCACCAGCGGGCGGGAAGCTCGCCGCAAAAGGTCATCGAGCTCCACGGGACCGCCGTCTCCGTCTCCTGCCTTGCCTGCCGGAAGAAATACACCCGGGAGGAGATCCAGTCCTGGCTTGTCCGGGGAGTCAAGGTTCCGCAGTGCGACGCCTGCGGAGGAATTCTGAAGCCCGATACGGTTTCCTTCGGTCAGTCCATGCCGGCTCGGGAGACCGAGGAGGCTTTTCATCGGGCCCGCAACTGCGATCTTTTCATCGTCATCGGATCTTCCCTGGTGGTGCAGCCGGCCGCCTCCGTCCCCCTGGAAGCCAAGGAAGCCGGGGCCAAGCTGGTGATCATCAACCGGGAGCCGACGTACCATGACTCCCATGCGGATGTAGTCATCCACGGCTCGGCCGGGGAGGTTATGAGCAAGGTTTTAAAAAACCTAAAAACGAGCTAAAAAGAATTTTCTCTCGCAGAGCACGCAGGGGGCGCAGAGAATTTGGATATGAAAATGTCTTTTGTATATATACGCAGCGGCATGAATCCCAGCAAAAGTCGTCATTCCCGCGAAAGCGGGAATCCAGGAAAAAACTGGATTCCGGGTCAAGCCCGGAATGACAACCGCGATAAGATTAATGTCGTCATGTTTAAAACGTGAGAGCCAGAAATTTTTTCTCTGCGTTCTCTGCGGCTTCTGCGAGAGAATCGTATTTGTTTATGCATATTGAAAAAATTTCCTGGAAAAGCGACGGGCTGGCGATCCGGGGGGAACTCTACCTTCCTTCCGATCAAACGGGACCCTTTCCAACTCTGATCCTCTGCCATGGAATTCCCGCCAAGGCCAAAGGGCCGGATGACCGGGGGTATCCCCTGCTGGCCGAACGCTTCTGCCGGGAAGGATTTCTGGTCTTGATCTTTAACTTCCGGGGGGCCGGGATAAGCGAGGGAAACTTCGACATTCTCGGCTGGGCCCGGGACCTGGAAAAGGGATTGAACACCCTCTATCTCCGCCCCGAGGCAGACCGGAAGCGCATCTATCTCATGGGTTTCAGCGGGGGAGCCGCCGTGTCCATCTACGTGGCGGCCCGGCATAAAGAAGTGGCGGCCTTGGTTTCCTGTGCGTCTCCGGCCGAATTCCGGGATTTATCGACGGCCCAAGGCCTGGAAGATTTCCTTACCCATGCCCGGGACGTGGGAATCGTCAGGAGTCCGGACTTCCCCCGCTCAATGGATGAATGGAAGAAAAGCTTCAAGATGGTAAGGCCCCTCGACTGGATCGACCGAATTCCCCCCCGCCCCTTGCTTCTGATTCACGGGACACGGGATGACGTGGTCCGGGTCAGCCATGCCCACCGGCTCTGGGAGAAAGTAAAAGGGAAGGCGGAACTCTCGATCATCGAGGGAGCCGGGCACCGTCTGCGGGTCGAAGAAAAAGCCATGGAGAAAGCTCTAGACTGGCTAAAAAAAATTAACGCGGGGGGGGGTTGAAACCCGCCCGTACTGCGGATCGCTAGGAGTGTTCATGCCCATCAAAGAAAGCTACGAAAAAGCCCTCCGGCGGGCGGTGGAGGCGTCTCCTATTTACCAGCTCCTCCAGATCAGCCTGGAACAGATCGATACCGGCTTTTCCCGGTTTCGCATGCCTTTTCGCAAAGAATTGACCCAAGCCCATGAAGTCGTCCATGGGGGGGCGATCGCCACCCTGGCTGACACGGCAGT
>JAPLIW010000042.1 GCA_026388915.1 Deltaproteobacteria bacterium | reverse complement strand
AAAGGAGGCAGAAATATTGTCAATAGGAAAATTCGCCCTTAGAGATGTATAATAAAATCAAAAGGTTATGAAATAGCTTCGGCCCGGCTGTTATTTATCTCAAAAGCAAATACCTTGCCACCAGCACTTCGAAAAGGGTTTCCATATGAACGGTGCGCCTTCCAATCGATGCTCCAGTCGCGAATGAAAGTTGACATTTTTTCAACATAGTAATACAATTTACAAAAATGTTTAACGGATTTTGTTGGAGGTTAAACTAGTATGGCGACCGTTAAGACTCTGGCAAAAGGGCAAATCGTTATCCCTGCCGAGATCCGGAAAAAATATCGAATTGAGCCGGGGACGGAATTGCAGATTATGGAATATGGGGGAATTGTTTATCTTATTCCCCCCGTCGAAGATCCCATTGGTGCAGCTTGCGGGATCCTCCCTCCCAAACCTTCCCTGGCGGAAAAGCTCCTCCGGGATAGGAAGAAGGAGCAGTGAGGATGCACAAGGGACCCTTCGTTTTTGATAGCCATGCCCTTTTGAAGTTCTTTCAGAAGGAAAAAGGATATGAGAAAGTTCTTCATCTTCTGGAAGAATTAAAAAAAGCTGGGGCAACAAAATATATCAATGCTATTAATCTTGGGGAAATTATCTATACGACCAAGAGGAAATTTGGAGACCAGAAAAAGCTAGAAGTTCTGGCCAATATGGAGAGGTTGAATTTTAAGGTTTTACCGGTACCGAATCAGTTAATCTTCCAGGCTGCCGAATATAAAGCCCAGTTTAACATCTCCTATGCGGACTGCTTTGCCCTCGCTTCTTCCGTGGAACATAAAGCGCCCATCGTCACCGGCGATCCGGATTTTAGAAAAGTTGAACGGGTGGCAGAAATTTTCTGGGTCTAAAAGGTTGCCGAAAAAATCCTTTTTCCTTCCTCCTTCTTCCGGATCGCCCCGGGTCAACTTTTCCTTCACCTTGTCAACCTCGTCCCCGATTCCGTCCCCGACCCCACACAGAGAGACGGTTTAAAGAGAGTTTCCCCGTATTGGACCTCGGCGGACGGAGCCGTTTGCACCAGCATGAAAATCAGGAGGGCCAGGAAACTTATCATGAAAAGCAGTTTCCAAAGGGAGATATCTTCATCGGTTAGAATCATTTTCATATTTCTATCCTCCCTGGGCGGGATCGTGATCGTGCACCCCTAAAAAGCTTTCACCCGGCAAGGGAAACGGCAGGAAGGAACAGAAAAAGGCTCCCGGGGACATGAATCCCCACGGAGCCTTTACCTGGGCACCTTCTGGCAATTCCATTTCATAATTCACTCCAGAAGGTTAGGGGTTTTGTTTTTGGGTTGACTGACTTTCGGCGTAAACCTTTTGTTAAAATGATAAACGAAATAAAAATGCTGTCAATGAAAAAATGGGCCTCACAATTAATTGAGTGATAACAATATGTTAGCAAGAAAGACAGGGTACGCCACTAAAGGTAAGCTCTTTGAAATTTTTCCCATGAGTTTTATCCGCGGCGATCCGTGTTCATCCGTGTCCCCTTCAGTCTTTTGCCTTACAATCTTTTGGGAATATAAAATCTGTGTTTATCTGTGTTCATCTGTGTCCAATGAAGCTTTTTTGCTTCTAAACGAGCATAAAAAAAGCTAAACTCTGATTGGCTGCGGTCAACGAGCAACAGCGACGATCTTCTGATCCAAAAACTAAAAATTTCCATGCGGCTGAATAACAGCTGGGGGATGAACCTTACGGAGGTAATTTAATTGATTGAGATCAGATGGCATGCAAGGGGCGGGCAGGGGGGATTTACCGGGGCGAAACTGCTGGGACTGGCGGCTTCGGTTTTTTGCAATCATTATGCCCAGGCTTTTCCCTCCTTCGGTCCGGAAAGGCGGGGCGCCCCCATTCTCGGATTCACCAGGATCGACAACAAGGCGATAACCGACCACAGTCAGGTGTACACCTGCGACTACGTGGTGGTCCTGGATGAAACCCTCATGGAAACGGTGGATGTGACCAAAGGTCTAAAGGACGGGGGCATCATCCTGATCAATACCAAGCTGGGCCCGGACCGTTTTCCCTTCAAAGGAAACTTCAGGGTGGTTACCGTCGACGCTTCCGCCATCGCCATGGAGGAGTTGGGGGTCCCCATTGCCAATACGGCCATGCTGGGAGCCTTTGCCGCGGTGAATGACCTGATCGGGATCGAACCCATATTAAAAGCCGTCGATAAGGGAATGCCCGGGGCTTTGAGGGAGAGAAACAAGAAAGCCATCGAACGTACCTATGGCGTAGTCCGTGGAGGGAAATAAATGGCCAAACCCAAGATCGTTAAATTCCGATTTCCGGAATCCCTGGAAGAGATGCCCCTGGGCCCCAGCGCGGTCGCCGGCATATTGACGGAACCCAACTCCGGCTGGAGAGTCCAGCGGCCGGTCCTGGATCATTCCAAGTGCAGCAAGTGCCTGGTATGCTGGGTTTTGTGCCCGGAAGGGGTGATCGACAAATCAAAGGGGGACCTGGAGATCGACATGAATTACTGCAAGGGCTGCGGGCTGTGCGCCCACGAGTGCCCGAAAGAGGCGATCAAGATGGTCCGTGAGGGCGAGGATGAACAATAAGTCGAAGAGCGGCCACCTGGATTTCTTGAACGGGGATGAAGCGGTGGCCTACGGCGCCAGACTGTGCCGGCCCCACGTGATCGCCGTCTATCCCATCACTCCCCAGACGATCGTGGTGGAGAAAATAGCGGAGTTTGTGGCCAATAACGAAATGACCTGTGAATATATCCACGTGGAAAGCGAGCACAGCGCCATGTGCGCGGCCATGGGCGCGTCCCTGGTGGGGGCCCGGGCCTTCACCGCCACTTCCTCCCAGGGCCTAGCCTACATGCACGAGATGCTCCACTACGTGAGCGGCAGCCGGTTTCCCATCGTCATGATGAACGCCAACCGGACCCTGGCCGCGCCGTGGAACATCTTCGGAGATCAGAGAGATTCCCTTTCCCAGAGGGATACCGGGTGGATCCAAGCCTACGTGGAAAACGGGCAGGAAGCCCTGGACATGATCATCCAGGCCTATGCCCTGGCCGAAGACGACCGGGTCTACACCCCGGTCATGGTGAACCTGGACGGTTTCGTGAACACCCATACCTTTGAGCTGGTCCACATACCGACTCAAGAAGAGGTGGATGCGTTCCTCCCGCCTTTCAAATCGAAGAACGCCGTCGATTTCCACCATCCCCGGAGCTTCTGCATGACCGCTTCCACGGAGTGGAACATGGAGTTTCGGTACCAGCAGCAGGAAGCCATGGACCGGGCCAAAGGAGTCATCGCCGAGGTGGATAAGAGATTCGGGGATCACTTCGGCCGGTATTACGGCGGAATGGTGGAAGAAATCCGGTGCGAGGATGCCGAGGTGGTCCTGGTCGGCATGGGCAGCGTAGTCGGCACTTCCAGGATCGTGGTGGACCGACTGAGGGAAAAGGGATTAAAAGTGGGCCTGGTGAAACTGAGGTTTTACCGGCCCTTTCCGAGGGAATACTTCAAGGGCTTGAGCGGAAGGGTGAAAGCCATGGGGGTTATCGACCGGGATATATCCTTCGGCTATGAAGGGGCCGTGGCCTCGGATATCAAATCGGCCTTGGCCAGCGCCGGGGTGGTTCCCAAGGTCATAAACTATATCGCCGGGATCGCGGGAAGGGATATCACCAAGGAAAACATCGAGGGCATGTACGAAAAACTCTTCAGCTTCATCCAGGGGAAAGAAGAGAAAGAGATGCAATTCATCGGGTTGAGGTGGTAAATCATGGTAAAGGCAAAAGACCTCACGGACCAAGAGTATCTGTACGGCCATAAAGCCTGCCCGGGATGCGGGCTGGGCACGATCGGCAGGCTGGCCCTGAAAATTCTGGGGGAAAGGACTATTGTGGGCCTTCCCGCGAGCTGCATGTCCACCGTCACCACGATTTACCCCCAGATGAACTACTCCGTCCCGTCGCTGACCATGGCTTTCGCCGGGACGGGAGCGTTGCTGACGGGCATGTCCGCCGGGCTGAAAGCGCAGGGCATCACCGACGCGTATGTGTTGGGAATCGCCGGGGACGGGGGTACGGCGGATATTGGTTTGCAGGCCTTGTCGGGGGCGGTGGAGCGGGGGGATGATTTTATCTACATCTGCTACGACAACGAAGCGTACATGAATACCGGGGTGCAGCGGAGCAGCCTGACTCCCATCGGCGCCCACACTACCAATTCTCCCGCAGGGACCGCATCCTACGGGGAGAAAAAGCCCAAGAAGAATTTATTCGAGATCATGATCGCCCACCGGATTCCCTATGCCGCGACCGCAAGCTCGGCCTACCCCTATGATTTCATGAACAAGATGGAAAAGACGAAGAGCATCAAGGGTCCGAAGTTCATCCACATCATGTGCCCGTGCCCGACCGGATGGGGATTCGCCTCCGACCTTACGGTGGAGATCGGGAAGCTGGCGGTGGAGACCGGCATGTGGTATCTGGCGGAGTACGAAAACGGGAAAGTGAAGATGAATGTGGTCCCGAAAACCCTGAAGCCCCTTGAGGAGTATCTTAAGACGCAAAGAAGG
>JAPLIW010000714.1 GCA_026388915.1 Deltaproteobacteria bacterium | reverse complement strand
GCCGTGCCCACCGTAGCACCCCAGAGACTGAACATTCCCCCCAAAATGGCTTTAAAAGCGATCTCCAGCGAGGGGGCCACTCCCGAAAGCGTATGAGGGTTCAAATAGGTAATGTATTGGGCGTAAAGAACCCCGCCGATGGCGGTCATGAAGGCGCTGATCATGGTGATGATCATTTTATACCGGATAATCCCCACCCCCAGGGTGGAGGCGGCGATCTCGTCCTCTCCGATCGCCCGGAGGGCTTTCTGCATCCTGGACCGGTCGATCCATTTCCAAACCAGGAGGCCCAGGATGAGAAATCCGAGGGAAGCATAGTAGAAATGGATTTTTTCTTCCGACTGGAAGTAGAAGAGAGAGGTCCCCTTGGATTTCAGGGTAAAGCCCAGGGACCCTCCGGTGATATCCCGGAAGGCGATGATGGTGAGGGCCACGACCTCCCCCAAGGCTAGCGTGACCAGGGCAAAATAGTCGCCGATGACTCCGAACCGGAAGCAGGCGTAGCCGATAACCATTGCCAGGCCCACGGCGGCCAGACCCCCCAGGAGCATTCCCGCCCACGGGGTGATTCCGTAAAAATTGAACAGCAACCCGGTGGTGTAGGCTCCAACTCCCAGAAAAGCCCCGTGCCCGAGGGAAACCAAGCCGAAGCGTCCCATGTAGGACCAGGCGGTGGTGATGAAGGACCAGATGAAAATCAAGGTCCCGATGTGGAGGATATAGGGAGAAGGAACGAAGTATGGAAAAACGCCGATTGCGGCGAAAACAAGAATGATGATGAGCGTGGCGGCCAAAAGAATCCTCCTATTTGGACACCCGAATCCCCAGGAGTCCCTGAGGTCGAACCAAGATGACGGAGATGAATATAATCAGTACGATGATGTCGGCAATCTCCGTCGAGGTGAGAACCGCAGAGACGGAGGTCACGACCCCGATGATGAAGGCTCCGATGAAACCGCCCAGGAGATTTCCCATGCCGCCCAATACGACGATGATGAAGGCCATCAAGGTGAAACTTCCCCCGAAATGGGGATGAACGGCGTAGATGGGGGAGAAGAAAGCGGCGATCACGCCGGTCAGGATCCCGCCTGCGGCCATGGTGATGAAGTAAATCATCCGGGGATTGATCCCCATGAGACGGGCGCTGTCCAAATCCTGGGCGATGGAGCGGATGGCCAACCCGAGGTAGGTCCGGTTCAAGAACAGGTAGAGCCCCCACAGGGTCAGCAGGGCCCCGAAGAAGGCGATGAGATTGGAGGTTCGGAGGAAAACGCTCCCGATGCTGATGATGGGGAGCTGTATGTTGATTCCCCTCAGGTCCGCCCCCCAGATGACCTGAGCCGCGTTCTCCATCACGATGGTCAAACCGGCCAGGGCCAGAAGCTGGGTCAAAGGATTCGCCTTGGCCTTGAGGAGGGGATTGATGACCAGGAGTTGCAGGAGGAGGCCCACGATTCCCATCACCGGCAGGGCGATGATACAGGATAGGATCACCGGGATGTGCATCTGCACCGTCAGGGTATAGACCACGTACATTCCCAGCATCACGCACTGACCATAGGCCAGGTGGATGATTTTGACCACGCCGAAGATCAAGTTCATCCCGAATGCCAGGAGGGCCAGAACCCCGCCGAGAAGGATCCCGTTCACGATGGAATTGAGAAGCAGTTCGGTCATACGTTACAATCCGATGTACGCCTTTTTGATGTAAGAGTCTTCCAGAAAGGTCTTGCGGGGCCCTTCTTTGACGATCCGTCCGGACTCGATGAGGTAAGCTCGGTCGGACAGCTGGAGGCCCTTGCGCACGTTCTGTTCCACCATCAGAATGGCGTACCCTTGGGATTTGATCTGGTGGACAAATTCAAAAACCCGGGTTACCACCCGGGGGGCCAGGCCCGAGGAGGGCTCGTCCAGAAGGATCAGCTTGGGCCGCGACATGAGACTTCGGGCGATGGCCAGCATTTGCCGCTCGCCTCCGCTCAGGGTGTCGGCGAGCTGCCTCTTCCGTTCGTCGAGGATGGGAAAGAGACCATAAATTTCCTTCAGGGTGGCGGTCGCTTCGCCGCGGGCCCTCGGCAGAAAAGACCCCACCCTGAGGTTTTCATAGACGGACAACTGAGGAAAGAGGCGCCCCCCTTCGGGGACATGGGCAATTCCCAGTTCGACGATCTCATGGGCGGGAAGCCGGTCGATGCGGCTGCCCAGGAAGGTGATACTCCCCGAACGGGGGCGGAGGAGGCCGGAGATGGTCTTGAGGAGAGTGGATTTCCCCGCCCCGTTGGGACCCACGGTGATCACCGTTTCCCCCTCGGAAACTCGCAGGGAAGCGTCGAAGAGCGCCTGAAATTCACCGTAGAAGACACTGAGCTTCTCTATTTCAAGCATGGCTGCCGGTCTCTTCCTCTCCCAGGTAAGCCTCGATGACCTTGGGATTCTTGGAGATTTCCTCCGGGGTCCCCTCGGCGATGATCTGTCCGTAATCCAGGACGGTCACCCGCTCCACCAGGTTCATGAGGGCTCTCATGATGTGCTCCACCCAGATGATGGTGATCTTCAATTCTTCGCGGATTTTTTTCAAGACCTGCGAAGCCAGGATGATCTCTTCCTGGTTGAGCCCGCTCATGATCTCGTCCGCCAGGAGGAGTTTGGGGTGGGTGGCCAGGGCCCGGGCCAGCTCCAGGCGGCGAAGGTTCCCGGCGGTCAATTCGCCGGGCATGGTTCGCTCATCCACTTTGAGGCCCACGAACTCCAGCCAGTGGACGGCTTCCGCCCGGGGATCTCCCTTGGCGATGTTCTCTTTCCCCTTTCCGAAGAGGGATCCGATCATCACGTTTTCCACCACGGTCATCTCCCGGAAGGGCCGGGGGATCTGGAAAGACCGGGTGATTCCCGCGTGACAGATCTTGTCCGGGGTAAATTCACTGACCTCCCGGCCCAGAAACTTCACCTGCCCGGCTGAGGCCCGGTAAACTCCGGAGACGTGGTTGAAGATCGTCGTCTTGCCGGACCCGTTGGGGCCGATGAGGCCGCGAAACTCCCCCTCTTCAACCTTG
>JAPLIW010000294.1 GCA_026388915.1 Deltaproteobacteria bacterium | reverse complement strand
CTGGGGAATGCGGCCCAATTGCCCCGGTCCATCCTGGACAGCGCCCGGACGCTGACTACCAACATCGGGATCGAGATGGGCTACGCCAGCGGGGATCATCGCCAGGCCCTTTTTGCCACGGGCGTGGTTCTCTTTTTCATCATCATGATTTTGAATTCGGTGGCCTTATTGGTATCCCGGAAGGGAAAGGCTTGAGAATGAGAATCTCCCGCCACTACACCCAAGCGCTGGCCAAGGTAGTGATCTGGGTGGCGGCATTTTCCACCCTGGCCGTGATGTTCTGGATCCTGTACCAGGTGTTACGGGAAGGTCTTCCTCTATTGCACCCCGACTTTTTCTTTCAATCTCCCCGCCAGATGGGCCGGGCGGGAGGGATTTTTTCCACCATCGTCGGAACGATCGCCCTGACCGTGGTGGCCCTGGTCATCGCCACTCCCTTGGGGGTGGGGACTGCGATCTTCCTTAGGGAATACACCCGGGAGAGCCGGATTAGCCGGGTGATCCGCTTCGGCACAGATTGCCTGGCCGGGGTCCCATCGATTATTTTCGGCCTTTTCGGCTTCGTTTTTTTTGTGATCTTTTTGCGGATGGGTTGGTCCATCCTTTCGGGGGGGCTCACCCTGGCCACCATGATTCTCCCCACGATCATCTGTACCGCCGAAGAAGCCGTCAAATCCGTTCCCTACACCTACCGCGAAGTAAGTTTCGCCCTGGGGGGAACCCGCTGGCAGACCATAAGAAAAATGGTTCTGCCCAACGCCATTCCCGGGATTCTGACTGGAGTTCTCCTCGGAGTCGGGCGAAGCGTAGGAGAGACGGCCGCCGTGATTCTCACGGCCGGTTCCTCCTTTATCACTCCCGACTCCTTATTCTCCCCGATCCGGACCATGGCGGTTCATTTTTACATCCTGGCGCGGGAAGGGATCTCCATGGAGATGGCCTATGCCACCGGAGCTGCCCTGATCCTGTTCATCCTGGCCATCAATACCGTGGCCAACTGGCTCATGTACCGCTATATCCACAGGGGTTGAGGGATGCTCGTTCATGGAAAGCCCAGCTAAAATTGTCATCCAAAATTTCACCTTTCAATACGGGGTTTTCGCGGCTTTGAAAGACCTGAACCTTTCCATCGGCGCGAATCAGATCTTTGCCATTCTGGGCCCGGCCCGGAGCGGGAAAACAACCCTCCTCAAAAGCATGAACCGCCTCACCGATTTGATCTTCGGAACGAGCCACGCCGGCCGGGTATTCATCGATGGGCGGGAGATCTATGAGCCGGAGGTTTCCCTTCCGGAGTTGCGCCGCCGGGTGGGAATGGTCTTCGACCTGCCCACCGCTCTTCCTCTTTCCATTTTCGAAAACGTGGCCTATGGGCCGCGCTTCAAAGGGCTGCGGGACAAAAGCCGGTTGGAGGAGATCGTCGAGCAATCGTTGCAGGCTGCGGTTCTCTGGGATGAGGTGAAAGACCGGCTGCACAGTTCGGGCTTAAAACTTTCCGGGGGGCAGCAACAAAGGCTGTGCATCGCCCGGATGCTAGCCATGGAGCCGGAGATCATCATGCTGGACGAGCCCTGCTCCGGCCTGGACCCCATTTCCACGGCCAGCATCGAGAAGTCGCTGATGACCCTCAAGGAAAAATACACCATCCTCCTGGTTCCCCACAACATCCAGCAGGCTTCCCGGGTGGCCGACCGGGTGGGATTTTTCCTGGGGGGAGAAATGATCGAAGAGGGCCCGGCCGAGGATATTTTCACCCGGCCGAAGATGAAGAAAACCGAGGATTACATCAGCGGGAGGTTTGGATAAAAAATAGTTTCGAGTTTCGGGTTCCGGGTTTCGAGTTTAGGAAAACCTGGAAAGGGCTTTTAAAAAATTTATTGAACCTCTGCGTTCTCTGCGTGCTCTGCGGTTCATCTTTTTTTAGTTGCGGCTTTGCCGCGCTGTGCGCTCTGCTGTGAAAAGGAGGGGGAAAATGGAAACACGGTTCCAGCAGGAATTGAATCAGCTGAAGGAGAACCTCCTGAAGATGGCCGGGCTGGCCGAGAGGGCCATCAGCAACGCCATCGAAGCCCTGGTCAAGAGGGATACCAGCCTGGCGGAGAAGACCATCGCCGAAGACGAGAAGATCAACCGGATCGAGCTGGTGATCGACGACTGGTGCCTGAAGCTCCTGGCCCTGCACCAACCCATGGCCGCGGACCTGCGTTTTATCACCTCGGCCATGCGGATCAACACCGAGCTGGAGCGGATCGGAGACCTCTCGGTAAACATCGCCGAAAGGGTGATCTCTTTGAACCAGGAACCCCAGCTCAAGCCGTACATTGACATCCCCCGGATGGCGGAGATCACCCAGGGCATGGTCAAGGATGTCTTGGATGCCTTCGTGAAAGGGGATGCGGATCTCGCCCGCTCGGTATGCGTGAGGGACGACCAGGTCGATGCCCTGAACGACCAGGTCTTTCGGGAACTGCTGACCTATATGATGTCCGATCCCAAGACGATCACCCGGGCGGTTCATCTGATCATCGTCAGCCGGTGTCTGGAGCGGATCGCCGACCACACCACCAACATCGCCGAGGGGGTCATCTTCATGGTCAAGGCCCTGGTGATCAAACATCATGCGGATGCCAAAGAAAAAGCCGAGGAAAAGAGCAAGGCAGGGAAAAGGTGAAGAAGCATCAAATTCCAAACAAACTCCAATGACCGAAATTCAAAATATGAAACGCTGAAGTTTGATGGTATCGTAAAAAATCTCTTGGGTCGTCACCCCGGCGAAAGCCGGGGTCCAGAACAGCTTGAAATCACTGGATTCCGGTGCCTGCCCCGGACCCGATCCGGGGTTCGCCGGAATGACGCATCCTATGTAATTTTGACTTTTCCAGAGTCCATCAAATTTGGGTCATTTGAAATTGGTTCTTGGAATTTAAAAAGGGGGGTACAGAGATGCATAACGGCATAGGGGTTGTTGTGGCCATCGCTTTTTTCTTCTGCCCTTGGATGGCGCAGCTCGAAGCGCAAGAATCGACGCCGGCGCAAAAGCGGATCCTGATGGACCGGGGGGAGAAGGTCACCGGGAACCGGCTCGAGCTGGTCAAGAAAGCGATC
>JAPLIW010000572.1 GCA_026388915.1 Deltaproteobacteria bacterium | reverse complement strand
CGGGCTCCGGCCCACGATCTTCTCCACCTTCTGGAAATCCTTGATCCTCTCCTGGAGCATGCGGTTTTCCAGGACCAGGGACTGCTTTTCCATCGCCTTGCGCACCAGCTTGAGGATCTCCCGCGGCTTGAAGGGTTTCTGAATGTAATCATATGCCCCTTCTTTCATGGCCGTCACGGCCGTATCGACCGTCCCGTAGCCGGTGATGAGGATGACTTCCGTCTCCGGCCGGATGGCCTTGGCCACCTTCAGGAGCTCCACCCCGTCCATTTTGGGCATCTTCAAATCGGTCAGAACCAGATGGATGAATTCCTTGCGCAGAATGTCCAGGGCTTCCTCTCCATCCTTGGCCGGGAACACCCGGAACCCCTCCCCCCCCAGAATCTTGGCCAGAGAGTCGCGGAAAGGCTGGTGGTCATCCACCAGCAGAATCCTCTTGGGTTCTGGAATTTCCATGGCCTTCCCCTGAAGCAGCTAGCTTTCCCGTACCCTTTCCGCCCTCACTTCCCCATCCTGCCTCTCTTCCCCGGAAACCGGGGACGGGGCGGGAGGAATCGGCAGGCGGATGACGAAAGAGGTTCCCAAACCCTCGTAGCTTTCGAAATGGATCGTTCCCCCTTGCTCTTTCACGATATGCGAAGTGATGGAGAGCCCTAAACCCGTGCCGCCGTGCTTGGTGCTGAAGAAGGGGGTAAAAACCAGGCCCTGGCTCTCCCCCGGGATTCCTTTTCCCGTGTCCCCGATGGTAATTTCCGCCTTGCCGTCCCGCTGGGCTGTGGAAACGGTCAATTTGCCCCCGTCGGGCATGGCCTCAAAAGAGTTCTTGATGATGTTCAAAAAGGCCTGGCGGAGCTGCTTGGGGTCGAGCTGCACGGGGGGCAGACGGGGGTCCAGGTTTTCCACCAGAAGGATCTTCCGCTCTCCCACTTCTTCCCGGAGGAAGAGGAGAAGATCGTTGATCACTTCGTTGGGATTCCCCTCTTCCAGTTTGATCTTGGGGAGGCGGGCGAATTGGAGGTATTCCTCCACCACCTCCAGGAGCCGGTCCACCTCCGACTTGATCACCGCCAGGAGTTCCCGGGCTTCGGCCGTTCGATCGGGTCCCATTTTATCCAGTTCTTCATCCAGGAGCTCCGCGTTCAGGACGATGGTCCCCAGAGGATTCTTGATCTCGTGGGCCACGTTGGCCGCCATGCGGCCCACCACGGCCAGGCGCTCCGACTGGATCATCTGTTGCTGCAGCTCTTTCTCGGCGGTGACATCTTTCACGTACTCCACCACCTCCGCCACCTCCCCGTTCCGGTCGCGGAGGGGAAAGGTAAAGATCTGCAGGTAGTACTTGGTCCCTCCGGCCACCAGGCTGGCCCGCTCCCGGAAGGCGGGACGGCCCGTGCGGAAGGATTCCTCCGCCGGGCAGTTGACGCACAGGTCGGGGCGCTTCTGGAATTCCTGATGGCAGGGCCGGCCCACGAAATCTTCCATGCCCCGCTGGTACCAGTTCTGGGCCGTCTTGTTCACCGTGAGGATCCGGTAACTCCGGTCCACGATGGCAATGGCATCGGGGGCCCCGTCGAAGAGAGCCTGGAGACGGTTCTGGCTCCGCATGATCTCCTCGCTCCACTTGACCTTCTCGGCCGCCCGGATTCGCTCCTGGTTGATCTTGTGCCCCACATACGTGCCGGCCAGCAGGGTGGAGGCCATGATCAGAACGAGGACCGCGGAATTCTGAAACCTCCCCCACACCAGGCGGGTCACCTCGGAGTGGGGAACGACTGCGGCCACCGACCAGACCTGGTCGCCCAGGTGAACCGGCGCGTAGGCGATTAATTTTTTGATTTGGCCCTGTTCTCCCAGGTGCCACCCGCTGGTATATTCGCCCGTCCCCTCCCGGCCGGCGATCATCTTTTCCTTCATGATCCGGTCGATCTGTTCCGAGGAAAGGCCCGGATCCCGTTCTTTTCGGGCGGAAAAAGCGTTCTTGCCCAGAAGGTTGGGATCATCGTGGGCGATGATTTTTCCCTCCTGGTCGATCATCCAGGAGGCTCCCTGGGTTCCGGAGCGGATGGGGTGA
>JAPLIW010000913.1 GCA_026388915.1 Deltaproteobacteria bacterium | reverse complement strand
CCGGTAATTTGTTCGTTGACGCTTCGATCTCCCGATCTTGTTCAGGGATCCCTTTTCCGATTAATTTTCTAAATAGCTTTTTGAATCCGAACTTCTTCTCGGACACGACTTTGTATGTGGCGTTTGTCATTTACTGAGACTCTGGCGGCTCCTTGGCTTTTTAAATCGACTCTCTCACCCCTTCTTAGATTTCCTTGGTTTTGGCTTGGTCACCACGACCGTCATTACACCCAGAGATACCGAGGACAAAATATATTCATGCTCTATCCCGAAATGTAACCTAGCGACACTCCCTCCTTGATGAACTGCTCAAGCTCACCCAAATATTTTCTGCATAGCGTCGGTACATCCTCCGTCCCCGACCAGTCGGTAAATTTGTATTCGGGAGGCGGAGGCGGAGGTTTCAATTCCTTTTCTCGTACTACTGCTGGTGGAGGAGGTGTCTCAGCCGGAGCTTGTCCGTTCAGCGAGACGTGGTCAATAAAATGCGCGTGAAAAAGGTCGTCCACCTGCAGGGTGGTATTAGACTTAGGGCTTACTGGCGAACGATGGATATTAACGTCCCGGGTGTCTCTGAAGAAGGGGAGTATTATACTCGAAGTTATTTTGCAATCATACCAAGCCTTCGCCCCTGGCCTTGCAGACGGAGTATTTGCAGGGTCAACATCCTTAGCGGCATACTGAAGCACAGAACGGGCGGCGGAAAGGAAAGCACTTAAATTGTACTTGAAGTAGAGTTGGTTGTTCTGTTCCACGATCATTCGCTGATAGAAGTATTCAGCTTCATCCAACTTTTCTTGTTCTTTCATTCTTTGGTTGTCCCTAAAGACGACACGCAACCTTTTCTTCTTAGTCGTGATTAACACCTTCCGACTGACTTTATTCGATCATACCCCCGCCGGTACTCCTTTTTCAATCCTTTTCCCGCCCTTCGCGCTGGCGCGACAGTTGACTCCTAGTCTGGGGCTTATGTCTTCGGGGCCAATTGCACCAGACTTCAGATCTTCAACATATTTTTCGATTTTCTTGCTGAGCAGTTCCCTATCCCGTTCCAGGTCGGGAACCTTGAACTTGGCCACCCTATTTTTCACAAGATTATTTTATAACGTTTTGTTTTGGGTGTGCACTGCATTTTTTTTACGGCCCCTGTCCCTCGTGCTGGGGTAAGCACTGAAAATGCGCCAGGAGGCGCGGGAGGGGTCATTGTGGGCGTATAAGTTCCTAACGGCGAGTTGGTCTTGACGACAATAAAGCCCACAGATGGATTTGGTGCGCTTTCTTATTCAGCAAAGCCATGATCCAGTCTTTTTCCTCAGGGCTATAGACAAAACGCGTTGCGTTATGTACGGTCCTTCTGTTTAGTTCCTTGATCTCCTGGGAAGTTGCTTCTGAATGCTGCTGATCGCGCAAGCCCTGCCAGGATGCCAGAAGCGATATATTTTTCGAAATAGGGAATGACATATCGGCGTTCTTCGGGCGCACGCCGATTCTCCTATGAATGAATACCGGGTTATCACTTGTTATGAAGATGTCCAGGTCTTTGCAAACGTAAAAGGTCCATGTCATCTGAGTTAGTAATTCGGGAACATTTTCATTACTGACCGGAATGGCCCCAACCCACACTTCTTTTGTCGGGTTTTCTGCAAGATCGGTCATTACCCTTTGAGCATTCTTCCTGACAAAGTCGCATTGACTGGCTTTGTCGGGATTTCTCGTTTCATATTCACGAAGGCCCCTGTCCAGTTCGTCTATGTGGTCCTTGGCGATTATGGGCGCATTGTCTTGGAACCTCTTGAATGCAGCCGGCACTCTTTTCGCAAAGACAAACATATACTTGCTGAGTGCATTTTTTTCATCAACAGAAACGGGCTCTCTGTTTCTGACCTTCCTTAGCACATCGTTTGCAGGCTTTTCGATCTCTTCCGCGAGATAGCTTTCATATTTTCCATATAACTTGTTTTCCTTGGCTATACCTTTGATCGGCAGGAAAAGCGGATGCTCTTTCCCCTTATCATACATCCACAATTCTTCCTTCCCTGGCTGTGCGAAGCCGCGCAGGTAATATTGAGGCAGAATGTGGTGTCCCATCTGATAGAAAAAGCATAACACGTGGCGGACCTGGTGTTCAAATTCAAATTGTGCAAGTGAGGCGCGGGAGGGGCATTCTGACTGAGAATCCTGGGGCCTCCCCAGGGTCTATCTCTACGAGGCCAACCTCCGCTCAGCGTCCTGCGCTAGCCAGGGGCGCCTACAAGCGCGAGAAGGGTCCATTGTTTCCAGTCGGGAGCTTTGATAGAATCGGTTCATCCGTGAGTTAGGGAGTGACCTGATGGAGAACAAGCCCTTCCAGAATACACTTTATTACGGCGACAACCTGGACATTCTCCAGCGATATGTCCCGGACGCGGTTGTGGATCTCGTCTACTTGGACCCGCCGTTCAAGAGTAGCCAAAACTACAATGTCCTTTTCAAGGAGAAGGACGGTTCGCAGGCCGAAAGCCAGATCCGCGCGTTTGAGGATACGTGGACGTGGGGCCAGGAGGACGAAGTCGTTTTCACCGATCTCGTGACCAATGGTGGGAAGGTGGCCGACTGTCTCCAAGCTTTCAGGACGTTCCTCGGGCCTTGCGACATGCTGGCCTATCTCGTGATGATGGCCCCGCG
>JAPLIW010000038.1 GCA_026388915.1 Deltaproteobacteria bacterium | reverse complement strand
CCATCGGCCAGGAAGCGACATTTACGGTCGATGCCTTTCCTAACCTGACCTTCCAGGGAAAAGTGACCGACATCCGCAACGCCCCGGTCACCGTCCAGAACGTGGTCACCTACGACGTGGTGATTCAGGTCAAAAACCCGGAACTGAAGCTGAGGCCGGGGATGACGGCCAACGCCTCCATCCTGGTAGCGCAGAGAGAAAATGCCTTGAAGATCCCCAACGCGGCCCTGCGCTTCCGCCCGGAATTCGCCAAGAGAGAAACCGGGTCTTCTTCAGCGTCCTCTGCGGGGGCCTCTTCTCCTCCCTCCCCCTCAGCTTCAACTCCTGAGCAGATTTTGGAAAGGCTCAAAGGGGAATTGAAGCTAACCCCTGAACAACAGGCCGGCATCGCCCGTATCTTGAAAGACGCCCAGAATGAGATTCAGGCGGCGCGAAAGGCCGGTGGCCCCGAGGAAGCGAAAGCCAAAGCCAAAGATCTCAGGGCCGCCAACCGGATCAAGATCCGTTCCTTGCTGACGGAAGAGCAGAAGAAGAAATACGACCAGATGGACCGGCGGCCGGAAAGCACGCAAGGTCCGGCCCCAGTTTACAAGGTTTGGGTTCCGGTACCCGAAGGCAGGCCCGTGCCGGTGGATATCACCACGGGAATATCGGATGGGTCCTATACGGAGGTGGCTTCCGGGGCTTTGAAGGAAGGGCAGGAAATCATCGTTGAAGCCACGACCGGGAATAACAAGGGCGGCTCTTCCCAGACGACTCAGCCCTCGATCAAGGGCTTCCGGTAAAAGGCGGCTCACGCCAAGTCGCAAAGGCCGCAAAGGGATTTTTTGCAAAAAGGAAAAACACAAAACAGAATAAAAAATAATGATGAACCGCAGAGAACGCGGAGCTCGCAGAGGCAAGAATGGGTAAAGACTCAAGGCCCAGGGTACAAGGTAAGATGGCAGACTTTTTTATTCACATTTTTCTTTGCGTTCTTTGCGCCTTGGCGTGAGAAAAAGCTGCTATGCCTGAACTGATCCGCGTTGAGCATCTGACCAAAATCTACTACCTGGGGGAAGTGCAGGTGCCGGCCCTCAAGGGCGTGGACTTAACCATCGAGGCCGGTGAGTGCGTAGCCATCATGGGGGCCTCGGGGTCGGGGAAGTCCACCTTTATGAACATCTTGGGCTGCCTGGATCGCCCGACCCAAGGGAAATATTTCTTGGAGGAAAAGGATGTTTCCGGGATGAGCCGGGACGAGCTGGCCCAAATCCGCAACCAGAAGATCGGCTTTGTCTTCCAGAATTTCAACCTCCTGGGGCGAACCTCCGCCCTGGAAAATGTCGAACTTCCCCTTTACTACCGCCAGGACCATTCCTCCCGGGACAGACACCGGGCCGCCATGGAAGCCCTGGCGACGGTAGGCCTTCAAGCCCGGGAGCACCACCTTCCCAGCCAGCTCTCCGGAGGCCAGCAACAGAGAGTGGCCATCGCTCGCGCCCTCGTGAACCAGCCTTCTCTCATCCTCGCGGATGAGCCCACGGGCAACCTGGACACCCGGACGAGTGTAGAAATCATGGCCATTTTGCAGAAGCTCAATCAGGAGTCCCGCATCACCATCATTCTGGTGACCCACGAACCGGATATCGCCCGCTACGCCGGCCGGCACGTGGTCTTCCGGGATGGAAAAGTGATCCAAGACGAGAAGATTCAGCCCCGGCAGGCCGCTGACGATCTGGCCGAGCTTCCTGCAGCCGCCGAGGGGGGAATCTCATGAATTTCCTCATGACCCTGCGGATTGCCTTCAAAGCCCTGGGGCGCAACAAGATGCGTTCCGGCCTGACCATGCTCGGGATCATCATCGGGGTCGGCGCGGTGATTGCCATGATCGCCATCGGGTCCGGAGCGAAGGCGCGGATTCAGGAACAGATCGCCTCCATGGGGTCCAATCTCCTGATCGTGCTTTCCGGAAGCGCGACCAGCGGAGGATTCCGCTGGGGTTCTGGATCGGTCCCCACCCTCACCGTGGAGGATGCCAAGGCGATCGCCAATGAGCTCTCCGCGGTGAAATACGCGGCTCCCGTCCTCCAGGGTATTACCCAGGTTGTCTTTGGAAATCAGAACTGGTCCACCGTCACCTTTGCCACCACCCCCGAGGCCCTGCTCATCCGGGACTGGCCGACGGTGAAGGGACGGTCCTTAACCCAGGCGGATGTAGATGGAGCGGTTAAAGTCTGCTTATTGGGGCAGACCGTGGCGGAAAATCTCTTTGGCGAAATGGACCCGGTGGGCCAGGTGGTCCGCGTGAAGAAGTTCCCCTTCATCGTGGTGGGGGTTCTGGCCGACAAGGGGCAGACCACCTGGGGTCAGGACCAGGACGATGTCATCTATGTGCCCCTGAAGACGGGGCAGAGGCTCCTTTTCGGGCAGCAATTTCCGGGTATGGTGCGCTCCATCAGCGTTCAGGCCACGGACCCGGACACGATGAAGTTGGCCGAAGAACAGATCACCCAGCTCCTCCGACAGCGGCACCGCTTGCGGGCCAACCAGGATAACGATTTCTCCGTCCGCAACCTGACGGAGGCCTTTTCCGCGGCCGAGGAATCGGCCCGGGTCATGTCCATTCTCCTGGGAGCCATCGCCTCCATTTCGCTTCTGGTGGGCGGCATCGGGATCATGAATATCATGCTGGTTTCGGTCACCGAACGGACGCGGGAGATCGGCATCCGCATGGCCGTGGGCGCCCGGGGCCGGGATATTCTCTGGCAGTTCCTGGTTGAGGCCCTGGTTCTCAGCCTGCTGGGCGGCGTCATCGGGATCATTTTGGGAGTGGGAGCTTCGCAGATCATCTCGGATATCTTCAAATGGCCCACCCTGATCTCCATCAAGGCTCTGCTTCTCTCCTTTTCTTTTTCCGGCGGCGTGGGGATCTTCTTCGGCTTCTATCCCGCCCGCAAAGCCGCCCAGATGGACCCCATCGAAGCCTTGAGATACGAATAGGGATGGGGTTCAAGGGCTCAATAAATTAACCTGCTCAAGAATATCCAAGGGAGTGATCTCTTGCCCACCAGAGTCAAAAAAGTTGGTAGAAACGATCCTTGTCCTTGCCTCAGCGGGAAGAAGTACAAAAAATGCTGCTATGGCAAAGAAATCTTTAGCGGGAACGATAACCCCCTAGAAAGCGGAGATCCAGTACTGCCGGATCGAAAAGAAATTGATTATGGTATACCTGCTTTGGGCAAAGAATTCTTCAGGAGGAGTAGAGTTCACGGGATATCGGCGCCTCGGTTGCTTTACTCGTCGCTATTAAGGCCCGAAGTCGAGAAATTAGCATCTGATTTTACGAATCGGGTTTTGGATCGAGGGGCTAAAGAAGCTCGCATGATTGAAAAGACGGATGATGCCAAAGGACTGGTTGAAATAATGAGAAAAGGTCTGGACCCTTTGAATTACGAACGATTGAAAGAGAAACTGCTGAAATATCAAGAGTTATCTATCCCTTTGATTTTCGACGAGCTAAAGAAACCGCAAGATGATGCCTTCGTTGAATTAGCTGTAAGAGTAATCCATGCTTCGGGTAAGGATTGGGCCAGAGAAGCCCTGGAAATAATTCAGCATCAAAAACTTACAGCCTACACAGCATCTCTCCTCTGCATGCTCCTGGGGTTTTATGAAAGGGAGAAATCGGAAAAAGTACTCTGGGATTACTATCATTACCTGCGGAATCACTTTCCAGATGAGACTTATAGTGATGGGCCTTTGCTTGGCTTGATCGAAATGAGGGAACGGGAAAGAGAGCGGTCACTTGAGCAAGGCTTAAATGGGAAAATAAATTAAGGAATAGGTTGTTTTTGAACAAACCCGATCTCTGGATTTTATCAATGCCATCCCCTCTATCCCCCCTCTCCAAATATCCCAGGCCTTTTCTGCCTCTGGCATCGACCTAAAAAATCTCAAAAGAATCCAGGGGATTCCCCTTTGAGAACTTCGGCTATATCCTCTTGTATCTTCTTAAAGAGTTCATCTGCAGTCTTCGGCCTGATATCAAAAGGGAAGTGAGCTTCCCCCTCTTTCCGCCCTCTAAAGTTCCTGATCTTGCCGTCGATTTTTAAAAGAAGATTCCGATAATTGTGCCTATCTCTCGATATCCTGTGTATCAAGGTCCAGTCTGGAAGCTTTTCCTCTTCTCCCCGGGCATTTGAAATCCCCACAATCAGGCCATTGATGCAATGGACATAAACCTTGTGCCAGTCAATCTTCGCATTCTCATCTTTTTCTCTGGCTCTCTTGTGGCAATCCTCACAGTACCATTCTTCTTCAAACCAGTAGTCACCGAAAAAGAATGGTTCTATGGTGTCGCCAAGGTGATAGGTTTCCATCAGGCAGGGTCCGCGCTTGGTCTGAATCTCCCTCTCTTTGGTCTGCCTGCACTCAGGGCATTCCATCTCTCCTATAATGGTATCAAACATTCCCATTTTGTCCTCCCCTGCTTCATCCTTACTTGGGAGCCGGCCGATTTCTCTGCGTCCGCTCCAAATATTTCACTTGTTCCGACAGATCGGAGCTTACGGAACATAAAGAAATTCTTTTGGAATGGGTGAACCCCGTTAAAAAGAACTGCCTGAATCAATATCCCCAAAATCATCATGGCGCCCTGTGGGCAATGTTGGCATAGGCCCGCCTGGCGTAATGAGTAATTTTTTCAACCAGCTCGGCACGCTTGGCATTCCGGGAAACCGGCAGGGAATTGGCGTTGGCCAGTTTCTTGAGAAGGGCTACCGTTTTCAGCCGATGGCTGAATTCATACTGCAATTCTTCATCGGAAAGGCCACCCAACCGCAGCAGCTCGTTCTGCATGGAAACCTTGTCTGCGGGAGGAGGGGGCATTTGAGCAGCCTTAAAAAAGAATTCTTTTATGACCGCCACGGCCTTTTCGCCTACCTGTTCTTTCTTTACCCGCTCAAAGAATTCTTTCTTGGCCGTTGCCGGTTTATCGGCTTTCAGGGTCTCCCCGAATATTTTTTGGCTGATGATGTTTAGCCCCGGCAGGGGTAGATGGGCTTTGGCCTGGGGAGATTTGAGCAGCTCTTCCAAATCCTGAATCCCGGGTCCCCGCCCCCCCAAAAAGTCATCCAGCCTTTTTTCAAACCTAAAGACCGCCTTCTCCAGGCTTTCCGCCGCCTGGGCCAGAGGGATTCCTTCCAGTTTTTCATGGTGACTAACCACTTTGCTTCCCACTGATCGCAGATGCTCTGCTAGTTCTTTGTAGCTCATATAATATCCTCTAAGTGGTGGATAAAATTCTGGGTCAAATCGGCGTAATCCATAGCGCCGATGCTGTCTTCTTTGTGCAGGATCACAGGCAGATGCTCATTGGTT
>JAPLIW010000628.1 GCA_026388915.1 Deltaproteobacteria bacterium | reverse complement strand
CGGATCCTGCCGACAAAGGTCTCGTCCCGCCCGGCCGCGTGGATGGCCAGCGGATATTCGTTGAGGGCCGGATTATCCACTACCTTGACGCCGGGTGCTTTGGAGAGGAGTTCCCGGACTTCTTTAGGGGTGATCTTCTTTTCCGTTTCGATGTTGACGGACTCGGAGTGGCTGTGGACGACGGGAACCCGCACGGTCGTGGCGGTCACGCGGATAGTGGGGTCCTCCATGATTTTTCGGGTCTCGTTGACCATCTTCATCTCTTCCTTGGTGTACCCGTTGTCCAAAAAAGAATCGATGTGGGGCAGGCAGTTGAAGGCGATCTGATGGGGATACACCTTCTTCTGGATCTCCTGGGAGGCGAGAATGGCACGGGTCTGGGTCAGAAGCTCATTGATGGCCTTCAGGCCCGTCCCGGAAACCGCCTGGTAGGTGGAGACCACGATCCTCTTGATCCGGGCCGCGTCATGGATGGGCTTCAGGGCCACCACCATCTGGATGGTGGAGCAGTTGGGATTGGCGATGATACCCCGTTTCTTGTACTGGGCGATGGCGTGGGGGTTGACTTCAGGCACCACCAAGGGAATCTCCGGGTCCATGCGGAAGGCGCTGCTGTTGTCCACTACCACCGCTCCGGAAACGGCGGCTGCTGGAGCAAACTCCAGGCTGCGGGAGGCGCCGGCGGAAAAAAGGGCGATTTGAATTCCCTTAAAGGAATCCTTGGTCAACTTTTCCACTTTCACCGGCTTACCGTTGAACCGAAGTTCTTTTCCCACGGAACGTTCCGAGGCCAGAAGTTTAACGGAACCCACGGGGAATTTGCGCTGTTCCAGTGTTTTGATCATCTCCAGACCTACGGCGCCGGTGGCCCCGGCGACGGCCACGGCATAGGATTTGCCTTTCATCGTTCGTCTCCTGAATAAAGAAATTTAACTTCGATCGACTCGTAAAAAGTTGGCAATACCGTCACTCCTGCGGAAGCAGGAGTCCAGGAATGCTTGAATGAACTGGATTCCCGCTTTCGCGGGAATGACGAAAATAAAGTGAAAAGCACTTTTTACGATTCCACCAACTTAGGGGTCATATTAAATGAGAGAGAGAAAAGATGTCAAGGAGAATGATTTTTTGGATTGCGGATTGAAATCAAGTTATTCGTTACTCGTTGCTGGTTACTTGTTCCAGCCGTACCCTTTGAGGCAGCCTTTACCAACGAGGAACGAGTAACCACCAACGAGCAACCAGCAACCAGTAACGAGCAACGAGTATTAATGGCATTCCAGCGCGGCAAGGGACTCGTGGATCTCTCTCAGGTCCGCTTCCTGACACTTTCCGGTAAAATGCAGGAAAAGGGTGTGTTGCAGTTCCGGGCAGTGGAAACAGACGCGCAGGGTCTTAAAAGTTTTCTTTTTGAACAGGCCCTGCTTCACCTCCCCGTAGCAATAGGAAGCGGGATGGCCGCCTGCGACCCCGGATCCCTGGGAGGAGACCTGGACTTCTTTCAAATCCAAGCGGTCGTGCTTTCCCCGCTTGATTTGGATCATTAAATCGAGGGCAATCCTCCGCTGTCGGTTAAACACGATTTGATCCGCCTGGCCGGCCTCCACCCAACTCATTCCACCCCACCCTACGGTCGAATGCACATCGGGCTCTAAATAACTCCGGGTGATGCCCCAGCCCTCGGGGAGGGAAAGGATGAGAAAACAGCCGGCGCCGAACAGAAGATTCTTGGCCGCGACGATTTGCTTTTTCCGCTCGGAGGACGCTGGGGAGGGCGGGGGGTCAGGCATTACCCAGTTCTTCCTGAAGGAGGCTGTCGAGCTGGACTTTGTCCTTCCCCGTGTATTTCCCCCGCTTGTTGATGATGAAGGCGGGGTAACGAAAGGCTCGGTAGCGGATGGACTTAAAAAATCCTTGAAGGGATTGGGCGTCGGTTATCCGAATCAATATTTTTTCCCCATATTTCTGGGACAATTCTTTAATCCATCCGGAGAGAAAGAGGTAGTCTTCCCTCACCTCCTCCGGGTATTCATTGAGGTCCTGGTTATCCCGCTTGTCCTTCAGGTTCAGACCCAACTGGTCTGAGACGCAATTGCCGTCAAATCAGGTAGCCAAAAGGCCCGGGATCAGGGAAATGACTTCGAGGCTGATCGGTTTCATCACAATACTATTATAGGACGCAGATGAACGCAAATCAATGCAGATTTTGCGTCTATCTGCGTGAATCTGCGTCCCAATAAAAAAAGACGGGAGAACCGGAGAGGTTCTCCCGTCGGGTTGAGGTTTCTATTTCGCGCTTCCGCTGCCGGGCACCGTAGCCGGTTTGCCCGCCGCCTTTTCGGCGGTGAATTTCCTGATAGAGGCAAAGCCGTCTTTGATCAGGACCGCTGCGCAAACAACCAGGAAGAGGGCGATCAGACCCGTAAGCCAGTCGCCGACGGCCCGGTCCGTTGTGATGTTGGGGGTGACAAAGAAGTGCTTGATGGTTCCATAGGAGATCCAGATGGCCGCCGCAATGGTGGTCACGAAGAGGAAGACGGAGGGCCAGAGGGTAAACCCGTAGGCTTTCTTTTCGTTGGCCAGCCAGCAAGTGGCAATCAGCAAGGCCATAGCGGCCAGCATCTGGTTAAACGCCCCTCCCAGGAACCACAGGGTGGACAGGATCCCGGTGAAGCAGAAAATGCCAAAGAGAATCAGGGTGAAGATGGTAGAAAACTGGACGTTCTTGAAGATCGGCCAGTGTTCTCCTAACACATCCGCCCCGTACAGGCGCATGAAGCGCACGCCCAGATGGATAAGCGTCATGGCGATGACCGCAAACATGATGTTGGAAAAAACGAGTGCACTGGCGATTGGAACCCCGATTTTTTCGAAGAATAATGCCCCTCCCTTGGCGAAGACCGCGGGCGGTCCTCCCCCCTTCATCGCTGCGGCAAAGCCGTCAAAGCTTCCGAAGGCCGAAACGGCGATGATCAGAGCCAGCATACCCATCATCATCTCCAGGAGCATGGCTCCCCCGGCCACCGGAAGGGTGTCGGTTTCTTTTTCCAGCATTCGAGCCGTTCCGGAGCTGCCGACCAGGGAGTGCCAGCCCGAGACGGCCCCGCACATGAGGGTTACGAAAAGCATCGGCCACAGCGGGTTGGTCCCCCACCACCATCCCTTGAAAGCGGGGAAATTTCCGAAGGAGGGGTTCCAGAAAAGGATGCCCAGCCCGATGCCGATCATCCCGAGGAAGACGACCCAGAATCCCAGGTAGTTAATCGGCTGAGCCCAGCGCCAAATAGGCAGAACCGCGCCAAAGTAGCAGAAAAGCAGGACGCCAATTACCCAGATGAACGTAGGTTGGTTAATGACTCCGAAAATAATCGGGGGCTTATCACCGCCACTGATGGCCTTGAAAAATGCCATCACCGGCTCGAGACTGGTGAGGTAAAAAATACCGAAAAAAGTAATTATCACGGTCACCAGAGTGGTTGTGATGATGGACTGTTTCCATTTGTAAATCATCTGCCCGCAGAGAAGGCCCATCAAAACCCAGATGATGATCGCTAAGGGGCCCGTTGGTTTGGTGAGGTTGCTGGCGATGAGCAAGGCGAAAGCCCCGAAACTCAGCAT
>JAPLIW010000153.1 GCA_026388915.1 Deltaproteobacteria bacterium | reverse complement strand
TTCTTACCAACATGTTGGTATTAATGAGGCGCTAAGCGCCTAAGGGAAAATTTTTTTTCAGAATGATCGATTTAAAAAACCAGGCGAAGCAAATTCGCTATTTTGCCGTCCCGTTTTTGATCCTTTCGACCCTCATTCTTTTGCAGCAATGGCGGATTTCGCGGCCGGATACGGCCCTGCAAACGGCGCGGGAGTACCTGGAAGCGCAGTTCCCCGGGTCGAAATGGGAACTTGGAAAACTGGCTTCGGTGGGCGAGAGCCTGGGGAAGAAATGGAGGCTGGAGTTCAGCAGCCTGCAGAAGGACGGGAGGAGAATCCAGGCCAATCTCCTTGTAGACCGGTGGATGCCGGGAAGAATCGTCGGGAAGTTCGTGCTTCTGCTGGGCCCTCCGCAGGTCTTAGAAGGGGAATGGAACAAACCGACTCTTGCAGATCAAATCTCCTCCCGGGTCACCCGACATGATTTTTTCCTGATCGGAATCCTGCTGCTGGCCCTGCAACTGTTCTGGCTTTACCGGATGCACGGCCGGGGGCGGTTTCGGAAGACCGATGGAACCATCCTCGCCGTTCTGGGAGGAGCCCTCATGCTGATCTTCACGGTTCTGGAGATTCATCCGGGATTCATGATCATCTATCCGTTGATCCTTACTTTCCTGGGACTTGCGGCCGGGTCCACGAAGGGGAAGGCGAATGGCCCAGAAAAGGAATCGCCGGATTTCCCGGAAAGTGATCCTGGCCGCAGGTTCGATGATTCCCCGTGAATGGTTGGCGCTAGCGAAGCGGTCAAAACCAAGGGTCTTAGGGATGTGAGGATGGAAAACACAGGGATCGTTGCGAGGACCGAAGGTCTCATTCAGGTCCTCCTTGAAAAAGTCGGATGGGATAACTCCTGAGGGGGCGGGATGCTGGGAATATCGACTGCTTGGCGTTCGGAAATTTGGGACAGCGGTGCGAAGATCATCGAGGAGATATTGAACCTGGGCGTTTCCGGGGTAGAGTTGGAATACCGCATATCCCGGCCCATGCTGGAAGAAATCATTCCTCTTGTGCAGGGGGGGCGAATCTCGGTGACCAGCCTGCACAACATCCTGCCGCTGCCCAAGGGGATTCCCAAAAAAAGGGCCGACGGAGAGTTCGTTTCCCTGTCCTCCCCCGACGAAGGGGAGCGAAAAGAGGCCATCCGGTATGCTTTGGGGACCCTGGAATGGGCGGAGAGGCTTGGTGCCCGGGCGATCGTCCTGCATCTGGGAAAAGTCGCCATGGACGGGGCGATGGATTGCCTGATGGATATCTACGATCGAGGCAAAACCCGGGCCGAAGAGGGGGAAGCCTTGATCGCGGAGCACAAAGAGAGCCGGGCGCGGCTGGGGAAGCCCTTGCTGGAGGCATCCCTGAAAAGCCTGGAGGTGTTGGCCCGGGAAGGAGATAAACGAGGGGTCTGCTGGGGGGTGGAGAACCGGTACAAGATCCAGGACTTTCCCACACCGGAAGAGTTCCGGGCGATCTTTCGGGAATTCAAAGGGAGTCCCATCCGGTATTGGCACGACATCGGCCATGCCACAACCCAGGAAAACCTGGGGTTGATGCCGAAAGGAGAACTCCTGGAAAATTTCGGAGAACATCTTCTGGGGACTCATCTCCATGGCTGCCGGGGATACGACGATCATTACGCTCCCGGAAGCGGCGAAGAGGATTACTCCCTCCTGAAAAAGTATCTTCGACCCGAAACCATTCGGGTGGTCGAAACCCATCACCGGGCGACGCGAGAAGAATTGATCCAGGGGCTGGACTTTTTGAAAGAGCAGGGAATCGCCTGAATCGCTGTTCTAAGGGTAGGGTCAGGCCCTTCGTCTCTGCCCTCGTAAGGTCGACCGGCCGGTCGCCCCTACAGTCGAATGGGAAAATGGGACAGGAGCTCCTCTGCAAGTTCTCCGACTGGGTGGGAAAATGGACAACGTCATAAAATTCGATCCCCGGGAGAAGATTCTGGAGAAGGCCAAAAGGTACGTGGACGACGAAGCGGTCTTCCTGGAGGAAAGGGAGCAGGCCGTTCCCTTATTGCTGAAGGCGCTGGAATTCGGGGAGGAGGCGCTGAAGAGCGAAATTATTTTTCTCCTGGGAAGCTTTGCTAAGGAGGAAGTTGCCTGGCCCCTGTACCGGATCCTTGCGGATCCCTCCCAGGAAGAGGAGCTCCGACGGGATGCGTCCATTCAGTTGAGCGTCATCGGCCCTTTTCTAAAAGACCCTCAGCCCCTGGTGGATCGTTTGATTCAGGACATGGAAAGCGGCGACCCCGAACTCCGGATTCACGCCGCTTTTGCCGTCGGCTGGGAGGGGAACGCCCAAGCCGCCATCCCGCTGATCGAGCGGCTCTACGACGGCGAAATCCGGGTGCAGCAGACGGCGGTCAGCGCGCTGAGCAACCTGCGGGACGATAAGATCATCCACCTTCTTCTGGAGAGGCTGGAACACGGCCCCCTGATGCAGAAGCGGGCCATCCTCCTCAACCTTTGGCGGTTTTATTCCAAGAAGGAAGAAGTGGCCCGGGTGTATCTCCAGCACCTGGGGCATGAGAATGCCGACCTGCGCTTCGATGCGCTGGCCCTGCTGGGGATTGTGGCCCCGCCGGAGAAATATTTCGAAGCCTACCAGAAGTGTCTGAAAGACCCGGACGAGAGGATTCGCGGGCTGGCGCTGCGGAAGCTGGCGGAAGAAGGGGGAACTCGGTTGAAGGAGA
>JAPLIW010000596.1 GCA_026388915.1 Deltaproteobacteria bacterium | reverse complement strand
TGGCATCCATGCCCACGCAGCGCTGGAAGCAGGAGGCCGTCTTTTGCCCCAGGAGGCGTTGCATCTTGACTTTGTTCACCAGGTCCTGGCTGCTCTGGTGGATGGCCGTAAAGCGGTTGATGGTTTTGCCGGTCAGATGGGAGCGGGTGGTCATCAGACCCTGGTGCTCCTTTTCCTGGGCGAGCCGGAAGGTCATGCTCACCGAATGGAGGGAGGGGCGGATGATGGGGTGGTCCGCCGGGTTCTTCACCCGCTCCCCCAGAAGGTAGACTTCCAGGTTCAATTTCCTGAGACTTTCGACGTATTGCTCGGGGGTTTTCATAAATCTTTTCCTCGAAGTTCGGAGTTTGTAGGGGAGACCGGCCGGTCGCCCCTACGGAGTTCGGAGGCAAAAGCCCGAACCCGGAACTCGAAACCGAAAACTTTGCTATCGCATTAACGCACCGCCCGCTACCATGCGGTTGATCTGGTTGGTCCCTTCGTAGATCTGGGTAAGCTTGGCGTCGCGCATCAGCTTTTCCACGATGAAATCCTTCGTGTATCCATAGCCGCCGTGGATCTGGACGGCATCCGTGGCCACGCGCATGGCCGTATCGGTGGCGTAGAATTTGGCCTGGGCCGCTTCGCGGGTGTAGCGCTTGCCCTGGTCCGCCAGAGAGCCCGCATACCAGGTCAGCAGGCGGGCGGAATCTACCGCCGCCGCCATGTCGGCGAGCATGAAATTCAACCCCTGGTGGGTCCCGATGGGGCGGCCGAACTGAACCCGGGTCTTGGCGTAAGAAAGGGCCGCCTCGAAAGCGGCACGGGCCAGGCCCAGGCCGACCGTGGCGATATTCACCCGCCCCTCGTCCAGGGCTCCCATGGCCCATTTGAACCCTTCGCCTTCCTTTCCCAAGAGGTTTTCCCGCGGGACGACCACGTTCTCGAGAATGACCTCGGCCACATTCAGGGATCGCTGGCCCATCTTGTCCTCCACCTTGCCGATGGAAAGGCCCGGCGACTCGCGGGGAACGACGAAGCCGCAGATGCCCTTGGTCCCCTTGGAAGGATCGATGGTGGCAAAAATGGTGTAGAGAGCGGCGAAGCTGGCGTTGGTGATGAAGCATTTCTGCCCGTTCAGGACGTAATGATCCCCCTCCAGCTTGGCCCGGGTTTTCAGCCCCCCCGCGTCAGACCCGGCCTCCCGCTCGGTCAGTCCGAAGGATGCCGTTTTCCCCGCCTGGTTCAGGGGGAGGAGAAAGCGACGCTTCTGCCCGTCGGACGCTCCCAGCAGGATGGGGGCGCAGGCCAGGGAGTTGATCCCGATCATGCCGGTGATGGCCACGCAGGCGGCGTTCATCTCTTCATCGATGAGGGAAGCATCCACCAGTCCCAACCCCTGCCCGCCGTATTCTTTGGGGCAGGTGAGGTTCATCAGGCCGGCAGCGTGGGCTTTCTGGATGATATCCCCGGGAAACCTCGGGTTCCGGTCGTAATCGAGGGCGACGGGGGCGATCTCCTTGGCGGCAAAGTCGCGCGCCGTTTTCTGGAAGGCCTTCTGTTGTTCGCTCAGGGAAAAATCAATCATTCGCCAAATCCTCCTTTTGCAGTATGGAATAATGGAATATTGGAATGATGGAATAATGGGTCAAAAGCAACAAATGCCTGATTTTTGTTTTACCCAATATTCCACTATTCCATCATTCCATCGTTCCTATTTTTCACTATTCCATTTTTCCTTTCCCTGTGGGTTCGCACTCTTTCCTGTTTTTATCAAAAATTCTTTGAACTGTCCAGAAGGATTGTCACCGGGCCGAAGTTGACCAGTTCCACCTCCATGAGGGCCTGAAAGATCCCGGTGGCCACCTGCAGCCCTCGATTGCGGGCAGCGCCCAGGAAATAATCATAAAGCTTCTGGGCTTCCCCCGGAGGCGCGGCGTCGGTGAAGGAAGGGCGGCGGCCCTTGCGGCAGTCGGCATAGAGGGTAAACTGGGATATGACCATGAGTTGCCCTCCCGTTTCCAGGAGAGAAAGGTTCATCTTCCCCCCGGCATCCTCAAAAATGCGCAGGTTGATGATCTTGTCCACCAGATAATCGGCCTCTCTGGGAGTATCCCCTTGCCCCACTCCCAAAAGAATCAGGAGGCCCTGTCCGATTTCTCCGGTCGTCTGTCCATCCACCCGGACCCGGGCCCGGCTGACTCTCTGAATTACGGCGCGCATGGAATTCTATAAACCCTCGATAAAAGCCGCTTGTCTATGATTCCCTTAAGTTAAAACCCCGGGCTCTGACGGGGGACGCATAAAGTTTGAAATCTCCTGGATGCCTGGGTCGTGGTCCGGGGTCAAGGACATTGCGCGCAGAAAGCATCGACTGGGTGAGCCCTTTTCCCGGGTGCTCCGCGCGGCTTCCGCAGAAGGCGGCGGGCCCGCGGGCGATCCACCGGATCGCCCCTACGCGGATTCAACCCGAGGACATGCTTCTGGCGCTGTGCCCGCCCGTTCCATGGAATCAAAGGCGTCTCATGGTTTCTGCGCGCAATGCCCTTGACCCCGGACCGGGCAACCGAGGGAAGGCCACCTTTTCTATTTTCTTTTCTCCCAGTGGAGGCCTTCCAGGTCCCGGGAAGTCAGGGATGCGACCTTTTGCCGGGGAGAAGCGGAAGAATCATCCGCCCAGGCCAACAAGGGGGCCAGTGCTTTTTGAAATTCGGGCATTTGATCCCGGGACAAAGCCGGCGCGCGGGGAGAGATCTCCCGCAGGGGGTTGCGGTGCACTCCATTCTGGGTGAGGCGAAAGTCCAGATGGGGCCCGGTGGAGAGGCCCGTGGAGCCCACGTAACCGATGATTTGCTTCTGGTGAACCGCTTTGCCCTTGCTGATCCCCGGTCCATACCCGCTGAGATGTCCGTACATGGACTGGTACCCTTTGGCGTGGCGGATGACTACCTGCTTCCCGTACCCCCCGTTCCACCCGCAGGAAACCACGGTTCCGTCGGCCACCGCCCAGACCGGAGTCCCCTGGGGGGCCGCGTAATCAACCCCCAGGTGGGGGCGGTATCCGCCCAGTATCGGATGGCGGCGAGATCGGGAGTAGCCGGAGGAGATGCGGGTGAACTTCAGGGGGGAGCGGAGCAGGGCTTTGCGCAGAGATTCCCCCTGGGGAGTAAAATAATCGCCCCGTTTTCCCGTCCCTTCGAAGTAGACGGCCTGGTGGGTTCGCGCTTCCCGCTGGTATTCGGCATAGAGGATCCGGCCGTAGCGGACAAAGACATCCCCGGTGAAATATTTTTCCACCACCATCCGGAACCGGTCCCCGGGCTGAGGATCGACATGAAAATCGATCTCCCAGGCGAAGATGTCGGCAAAATCCATGATCAAGGAATCCTTCTCTCCAAGCTGGTCCATGGCCTCGAAGAGGCTGAAAGAGATTTCCCCGGAGACCCGGGCCCAGTATTGATCCACCGGGACCTCTTTCTTGGCGGCGATCCATTCCCCGCCGGGGGTCAGGGAAAGCTGGTAGATATCCAGCGGACCGGCCGTGTAGGTGAGGTTCAGAAAATGTCCCTGGGGACTCAGCCGGACTTCGAAAGCATCACCGGGCTTGATCCGCCGGACGTTGATCACCGATTTCAGGTGCCGGCAGATGACTTCCACCAGGTCTTTGGGGAGGTCCTGGGCCCGCAGGGCCGAGGAGAGGTTTTGTCCTTTGGAGATCCTGCCGGCGATAATCCGGTCGGGGGGCGGGGGAGGCGGAGGTTCGATCCGGGCGGGAATACCCTGGGATTCTATCGAAGGCGTCTTGTCCGCTCCGGGAAAGGAAAAAAGACCCACCGCCAGGAGGATCCCTCCTGCCAGGGCAAGGGTCCCTAGGATCCAGAACTTTTTTCTTTTCGAGGAAAAGACTCCTTCTCTTCTCTCGCCGATCATGATCTCCGGGGTTGATTGAAATTCCTTTTCCTACCTCAATATACAATCGGGAGAAAGGCTTTTCAAGGCAAAACCGCGAGTTTTCACAGAATGGCGGTGATTATCATGGCCCCGGAGAGGAAAATGAGCACGGCGATGGTGGTTAAGGAGATGAGGTTCAGGGCCCATCCGTTGGTGAATTTCCCCATGATTCTCCGGTCGTTGACCAGGATGAGCATGAAGGTGAGGATGACCGGCAGGAGGACCCCGTTGACCACCTGGGAGTAGAACATGATGGGAATTAAAGGGACGTCGGGGAAGAGGATGACCACCGCCCCCAGGATGATCATGATCGAATAGAGGCCGTAGAACTGAGGGGCCTCGGCGAATTTCCGGTTTACGCTGGATTCCCATCCGAAGGCTTCACAGATGGTATAGGCCGTGGAGAGCGGGAGGATGGAGGCGGCGAAGAGGGAGGCGTTGAGGAGCCCGAAAGCAAAGAGCCAGGTACAGTATTTTCCGGCCAGGGGAGCCAGGGCCAGGGCGGCATCCTTGGCGGTCTCGATCTGGATCCCCGCCTGATGGATGGTAACGGCGCAGAGCAGGATGATGAAAAAGGCCACGATGTTGACGATGATCGAGCCGAAGACCACGTCCATCCGGGCGTACTGGTAATCATCCGGCTTCAGGCCCTTGTCCACCACCGAGGACTGGAGGTAGAACTGCATCCAGGGGGCGATGGTCGTCCCCACGACTCCGACCGCCAGGGTCAGATACTGAGGGGTGAACTCTACGGTTGGGTTTAGGAATTGGGCGGTGATCTCCCCCCAATCCGGATTCACCATGAAACCGGAGACGATGTAGGAAATGTAGAAGAGACAGGCCACCAGGAAAGCCTTTTCCACCGACTTGTAGCTCCCCTTGACCACCAGCCACCAGACGAAAAAAGCGCTCAGGGGCACGGAGAGATACTTGCTCACCCCGAAAATCTCCATGCTCGCCGCCACCCCGGCAAAATTGGAAACCGCATTTCCCAGGTTGGTGAAGAAAAGGGCGATCATCAGGTAAAAGGTGGCCCGGGCGCCGAAACGCTCCCGGATCAGGTCGGAGAGTCCCTTGCCGGAGACGACCCCCATGCGGGCGCACATCTCCTGGATGACGATCAGGGCCAGGGTGATGGGGATGAGGGTCCAGAGGAGGGAGAGGCCGAATTCTGACCCGGCCAGAGAATAGGTGGTGATGCCGCCGGCGTCGTTGTCCACGTTGGAAGTAATGATTCCCGGGCCGAAAAGGGCGAAGAACACCGCCAGGGTTTTCCAGAATCCTTTGCGGGGGATCTCTTTTCCCCGCTCCCCCGAGGTTCCCAGGGGGATGGGGGGGGTGCTGCTGCCATTCGAAACCAAGGTTCAGGGCCCTCGTCTTCCATGAGGATCACTTTCCCAGTTGGGGGGCCACCACTTCCAGGAGGCTCTTGAAGGGAATGACCCCTTTGACATGGTTTTCCTCGTCCACCACGGGAATGGCCTTGAGGCCGTATTTGGCAAACCGGTCGGCAATTTCTTCTTTTTCTTCCTCCAGCCGCACCGCCACCACCCGGACGTCCATCATGTCTCCCAGAACGGTCTGGGGCGAAGCAAGCAGGAGGTCGCGCAGGCTGACCACCCCTAGAAGATGCTCCTCTGCGTCCGCCACGTAAAGGTAATCGATAAGGTCCAGGTTCTCGCCCTCGTGCCGGAGGAATTCCATCGCCTCCCGGGCCGTGGCCTGGGGGGGGAGGGTGGGAAAAGCGGTGGTCATCAGCCCTCCGGCTTTCTCCTCCGGGTGTTCCAGCAGCTCCTTCACATCCTCGGCGATCCCCTTCTCCATCTCTTTCAGAATTCCTTCGGCTTTCTCTTTGGGCAGGTCGCCGAGAATGTCCGCGGCTTCGCTGGGGGACATCTCTTCGATGATGTCCGAGGCCTTGGCCGGGTTCAGGTTCTCGATGAGGCGCACCTGGATCTTGGGGTCGGTCTCCTCCAGGGCTTCGGCGGCGGTCTCCACATCCAGGGACTGGAAGACCGCGGTGCGTTTATGGATGTCCAGCTCCTCGATGATGTCCGCCAAGTCAGCGGGGTGGAGGAGGGACAGGCGGTCCTGGGCGACCCTCAGCCGCAGGAGCGCCGGGGAGGAAAGGGGCTGGACGAACCTCCAGGGGATAAAATGATCCGCCAGGTGGTAATCGAAGAACCACTGAAAAAATTTGTCCGCGGCCTTCTCCAGGCCCACCCGGCGCATGAGCCCCCGAAATCCCACGTCCACATGGATGAGAAAAAGATTGTGGTTGACCTTCAACAGGTGGAGGTCGTTGACCCGCAGGATTTTGGCCCCGTGGGTATCCACGATCTGCTTGTCCAGGAGGGATTCCTTGAGAAGCAGTTCTCCTTCGCCCAGGTTCCCGGAGGGCGCATCCGCCGAAGCCGGAGGGGAGACCACCACCTGGCCGGCGATGTGGGTGACTTTGTTCCAGGGAAACCGGGCCGGGGATTTCGCCCCCTCGGGCAGGTAGAGGATGGCGGTCACCGGAGGATAGAGATCAGCCACGGCGACCACCAGGTCCAATACTTTTCCCTGGACCCGGCCGGCCGAATCCACGATTCTTTTCCCCAGGATCTGGCTCAAAAATAAAAAAACCTGAGAGTTGGGGGAGACCGCCATAATAGAACCTCCAGGTTAATTTTTTTATAGCACTCTTGTGGGTATTTGGAAAGTTTTTTCTGTTTTTCAGATGAAAAAAAAGAACGTTTGGATTATACTATCCAAATTTATAGGGGGGGTTCAACATCCCCTGGTTCAGAAAAGGATCGACTGGAAATCGATGAAGAAGACCATTCGGGTGAAACCCCTTTTCTCCCGATTTTTCTCGCCAGAGCGCATCTTCCTCTTGGGCTTTGCGGGCTATATCCTCCTGGGAACCCTGTTTCTGTGGCTGCCCTTTTCCGCGGCGAAGGACCCCATTCCTTTCATCGATGCTCTCTTCACCTCAACCTCCGCCGTGTGCGTGACCGGTCTGGCCTCCATCGACATCGGGAAGAGCTTCTCCTTTTTCGGCCAGGTGGTCACCATCCTTCTTTTTCAGGTGGGCGGCCTGGGGATCATCACCTTTTCCACGGTTTTCTTCGTCATGATGGGACGGGGCATTTCTTTCAAGGGAAGGGAGATCGTGCAATCTACCTTCCTCCATACCCCGCAGGCGAATTTCATGGTGATTCTGAAATCGGTCCTCTGGTTTACCGTTTTCTTCGAATCCATCGGGATCCTTCTCCTGTGGTATCGTTTCGGTTACGATTTCCCCGTCGGCCATGCCTTCTATCAGGCCGTTTACCACGCCATTTCCGCCTTCAACAACTGCGGCTATTCCCTTTTCCCCGACAACCTGGTGCGTTATCAGGGAGACTTCATCGTCAACCTGACGGTGATGGGCTTAATCGTGGTAGGGGGGATCGGCTTTGTGGTCCAGCATGAGATCTTCGCCAAGCTTCGAGGGAGGCAGAAAAGGCTTTCGGTGCACACCCGGATCGTCCTCATCGCGACCGGAATTCTGATCCTGGGGGGCGCGGTACTCATCTATATTTTCGAGCGGAATCACATCCTCTACGGGCTGCCCATCCGGAACCAAATCCTTGCTGTCTTTTTTCAATCCGTGGTTCCCCGCACGGCGGGCTTCAACACGGTGGAAATCGGATTCCTGACCAATGAAACCATCCTGCTCATGATCATCCTCATGTTCATCGGGGCCTCCCCGGGGTCGACGGGGGGAGGGGTGAAGACCACCAGCGCCTCCCTCCTTTTCCTCCTCATGTGGGCCCGGCTGCGGGGAAACGAGGAGGTCAACGTCTTCAACAGGACCATTCCCAGGGAAGTTGTCTCCCGGACCATCGCCATTATTTTCGCTTCGGGTTTTTCCGTTTCCTTGATCACTTCCGTGCTTCTGTTCTTTTCCTGGGGGGATCTGGCTCCTATGGAAAGCCGTCGTTATTTCGTGGAATACCTGTTCGAAACGGTCTCGGCCTTCGGAACCGTGGGACTGTCCATGGGGGTGACCCCGGACCTGAACGCCGCCCAGAAGGCGGCCATTATTCTGATGATGTTCGCTGGACGGGTCGGCCCGCTGACCCTGGCCTTTTCCTTCTCCCGCAAGGCCATGACCAAAAGCTTGACTTATGCGGAGGAGGGAGTCATGGTGGGCTAAGGAGGGATCCACGTGAAGCGCGTCGTAGTCGTGGGGTTGGGAATCTTCGGCTTCAACATCGCCAAGGACCTTTTTAAGAACGGCTTTGAAGTGATCGCCATCGACAAGAGCAAGGAAGTGATCAACCGGATCCGCGATTTCTCCACCAAGGCGGTCATGGCCGATGCGACGGACAAAGAATTGCTGGAGATGATCGGAATCCAGCCGGATGATATCGTGATCGTTTCCTTCGGCGAGGACCTGGCGGCCAGCACCCTCCTGACCCTCCACCTGAAGGAAATGAACATAAAAAGGATCATCGTCAAAGCCCCCAACGAAGACCACAAGCGGATCCTGGAAAAAGTGGGCGCCACCGAAGTGATCATCCCCGAAGCGGAGATGGCCAGTAAGGTGGCCAAGGGGCTGATCTCCCCCAACGTACTCGACTATCTCCCCGTGTCCGAGGACTTTACCATCTGCGAAGTGGCCCCTCCGGCCAGTTTTCTGGGAAAGACCATCGCCGACCTGCGCCTGCGGGGGAGTTACCACATCGAAGTGATCGCCATCCGGGATGTCCTTTCGGACAAGATCCAACTGGTTCCGCGAGCGGACTTTGTGATCAAAGACAGCGATATCCTGATCGTCATGGGCAAAGAATCGGATATCCAGAAGATCCAGTGAGTTTGAAGCCATGAAGACGGTAGTGTTTTTTACCCTGCTATTTTTCTTAGGAGGAGGGCAGCCCTTGATGGGGCAAGAAAAAATCACCATCGGCCTCGTGGAGGAAATTATCCTCCTGCCCTGGGGGGCAAAAATTCCCGCCCGCATCGATACCGGGGCCGCGGTATCTTCCCTCGATGTGCGCGAGCTGACGGTGAAGGGGAAAATCGCGGAATTCAAACTTCCGCCGAAGTACGGCAGCTCGCTGATCAGCGTGCCGATCGTGGGCTGGCAAAAGATCCGTTCGGCCGAATCCCGGGAGAGGAGGCCGATCGTAGAGATCGATCTCTGCGTGGGGCCTAAAAAACTGCGGGCCCGGGTTAATTTAAATGACCGGTCCCAGGTCCAGTACCCTTTCCTCCTCGGCCGGAATATCCTCAAGGAAAACTTCGTCGTGGATTGCATGAAGGAGTATTGCAGCCCACCCAGCTGTCCGGATCTGCCCCAAAAATGAAACGTCCCGCGCTCTGGCTGGCTCTTTTCCTATTCCTGCTGACTGCGGCCCTCCTTTTCTATCGCATCGTCTGGCTCGGATACCCTGTTTTCCCCACGTCTCCGGGAAAGACCTGGCAGCTGACGATCAACACCCGGGTTATGTCGGAGACGGGAGAAGCCAGAGTCCTCCTCGGGCTTCCCGCGGAGAATCCGGGGCGGATGGTGGTGGAAGAAACGATCTCTTCCGGGGCCTTGAATCTCAGCCTCACCCGGGAAGGACCCAACCGGATTGGAATTTGGTCGGGTCCCGTGGAGCCGGAAGGCCAGGAAATCGCCTACCGGACAACGATCCTGATCCGTCCCCGCCGCGCTCCTCCGGAACGACCCCCGGAGATCGGACCGTACCCGGATCGATTGGCCCGCGAAGAAATCGCCCTGGCGGAACGTCTGGCCGGACGGTGGAAAGGGCTCCCGCCTTCCGACCTGATCCGGGCCATTGCCGCGACCGCGGGGGGGGAATGGAAAAATCCGCCGCCGGAGATGAAGGACCTCGAGGGATGGCGGGCGCTGGCTCGGAGGGATGGCCGGGAGAAATCCCTGCTTCTCTTGCTCCGGGCCGCCAATCTGCCTGCGCGGCGGGTGGAAGGACTTCCCCTCTCCGAGAGCATTCAGAACCAGCTCCTAACCTGGATCGAAAGCTGGAACGGGAGGAGCTGGGAAATCATCCTCCCGGAAAAAGGAGGGGTGATCTCGGACTCCGAAGCGTTTCTGCCGCTCTCGGTAGGCGGCGTTCCTGTGCTCCGGGTTTACGCCGGGGAATTGACGGAAATCCGGTGGACCCTGAGCCGACAGGTCGTCAGCCGGTGGAACCTCCATGGGGAGCGGATCCGACGCTCCGGCCGTTTTCTGGACCAGTGGTCCCTCTTTCAACTCCCCCCGGAGTTCCAAAGGACCTTCCGCATTCTTCTCCTGGTGCCCATCGGGACGCTGATCATCGGCTTCCTGCGAAACATGATCGGGTTTCCCACCTTCGGGGTTTTCATGCCGGTTCTCATGGCCCTGGCTTTTCGGAGCACGGGCCTGGCCTATGGGCTGGGTATCTTTGCCGGCATCCTTCTGGCGGGGTATGCCGTTCGCCGCGGGCTGGACCAATTGCGGCTTCTCCTGGTTCCCCGCATGTCGGTGATTCTGACCCTGGTCATTGTATGCTTTACCTTCCTCGCCCTGGCGGGGAACAAACTCGGTCTGCGGGAGTTCATGGCCGTGGGGCTGCTCCCCTTTGTCATCCTGACGATGGTGATCGAGCGGTTCTTTGTCCTCGTCGAGGAGGCGGGGATCCGCGAGGGCCTGCGGACCGCCGCCGGAAGCGCGGCCGTCTCCATCATCGCCTACGGCATTATCAGCTGGGAGCCGCTGCAGCTCACTTTCTTCGTTTATCCCGAACTTTTGGCCGCCGTGGCCGCGGTCCAGATCCTCCTGGGGAGGTATACGGGCTATCGTTTGTCCGAGCTTTTCCGGTTTCGTGAGGTGGGAGGCTCCTCGTGATCCTTGAATCCTTCCGCCGCCTGAAGCAGGCCGGAGTATTGGGGATGAATGGACGGAACGCGGACTACATCATGCGCTGCAATCCCCGGTCATCCTTTCCTCTGGTGGATGATAAGGTATTGACTAAGAAACTTGCGGAATCTTTTCAAATTCCTACTCCGGTTCTTTACTGCGTGGTTGACCGGTATGGAGACGTGTCCGGCTTTCAGGAGGCCCTTCGCGGCATTTGCCAGTTTGCCGTGAAACCTGCCCGGGGATCCGGCGGAAGCGGAATCGTCCTCATCCGGGATTGCACGGAAAAAGGGTATGTAACCCAGAGCGGGGAGCTGATCTCCCCGCAGAATCTCTTTTATCATATATCCGACATCCTTTCGGGGATCTATTCCCTTTCCGGTCTTGAAGACCGGGCGATTGTGGAGGCCCTGATCCATCCCGACCCGGTCTTTGACGCCGTGAGTTACCAGGGAGTTCCCGATATCCGGATCGTTGTCTATCGGGGGGTGCCGGTCATGTCCATGGTGCGCCTTCCAACCAAGGCCTCGGATGGCAAGGCGAATCTCCATCGCGGGGCCATCGGCGCGGGGATTGAATTGAACCAAGGGACCACGATCACGGCCGTTCACCGGTCCACGGTCGTTGAGAATCACCCCGATACGGGGAATCCGGTCAGCGGGATTCAGGTCCCTTACTGGGAGAAGATGCTCTGGATCGCCGCCCGTTCTTTTGAGATGACCGGACTGGGGTATATCGGAGTGGATCTGGTGATCGACCGGGACCGCGGCCCGCTTCTCCTGGAGCTCAATGCCCGGCCGGGCCTGGCCATTCAACTGGCCAACCGGAAAGGGCTTAAAGAACGACTGGACAGGATCGATCAAGCCCCAGCGGAGATCTTTGCCCCAGCGGAGGCGAGGGTCCAATGGGCCCGAGAAACCTTCCTATAGACCCGTTCCTGGTTGCTCGTTCCTAGTTCCTGGTTAAAAAAATTGGAACGGACAACCAGCAACCAGGTACCAGCAACGAGTAACGAGTAACGAGCAACGAGTAACAAGTTCTTGCTTTTTTCGATAAACCTGAGTTAAAGATGGTGAGGAGGAGGGAAGAAAGGAGAGAGAGATGAACATTCTTTTTTTCGGCCCCAACGGGAGCGGGAAAGGCACCCAAGGGGCGATCGTGCAGAAGCAGTATCATATTCCTCATATTGAGTCCGGGGTGATCTTTCGGGAAAACATCTCCCAGGGGACGGAGCTGGGAAAAAAGGCGAAAGGCTACATCGACCGGGGGGAACTAGTTCCGGACGACATCACCATCCCCATGATCCTGGACCGCTTGAAACAGCCCGATTGCGCCAAGGGATGGCTCCTGGACGGGTTTCCCCGCAACGTCAACCAGGCCAAGAAGCTGGATGAAGCGTTGAATGCCGCGGGTTTGAACTTGAGTTATGTGATCGAAATCGTCCTGGACCGGAAGATGGCCAAGGACCGGATCATGGGGCGGCGGCTCTGCGTGAACGACAACAACCATCCCAACAACGTATTCATCCAGGCCATCAAGCCGGCGGAAAAGGGTGGGAAGCAGATTTGCCGGGTCTGCGGAGGAGAGCTCAAGACCCGTTCGGACGACCAGGATGAAACCGCCATCGACAAGCGACACGCCATATACTACAACACCCAGGACGGAACCCTGGCCGCGGTTCATTACTTTCAGGATAAGGCGGAAAAGGGTAAGGCGGGGGTGAAGGCCATCGAACTCGACGGGCGTCCGGGAGTTAAAGAAGTGTCTGAGGATTTGCTAAAAAAGCTCGCGATTAAAAAATAAAAAAGAGACGGGATACCGGAGAAGGGGGATTATTTTCTCTCCTTTTCCACGCACGCATAGGCGTTGTGGTTGTGGATGGATTCGAGGTTCTCGGACTCCACGCTGAACCAGGTGATATTGGGGTGGGAACTGAGGCGCAGGGCGACGCCTCGGACCACGTCTTCCACAAACATGGGGTTCTCGTAGGCCTTCTCCGTTAGGAACTTCTCGTCGGCCCGTTTCAGCAAAGAATAGACCGCCGCGCTGGCCGAGTTCTCCACCATCCGGATCAGGTCCTCAATCCAGAAAAATTTACGGAAGGTCACCCTCACCGAGACCAGGCTTCGCTGGTTGTGAGCTCCTTTCTTGCTGATCTCCCGGGAACAGGGGCATACGGTGGTAACCGGCACGGTGATTCCCACCACCAAATTGTGAACCCCCCCCGTCAGGGAGGCCAGAAACTGGCAGGTGTACCCCATGAGGCTCCTGGCGCCGGAAACGGGCGCCCGCTTTTCGATGAAGTAAGGGAACTCGACTTCCAGGTAGGCGGCCTCCGCATTGAGCTTTTCCTTCATCTGGTCGAGAATCGTGGAAATGGCCTTGATGTTGATGGTGCCGCGGTATTCATTGAGGATCTCAATGAAACGGCTCATGTGGGTTCCCTTGAAGTGGTGGGGCAGGTTGACATAGAGATTGACCTTCCCCACGGTATGCTGAACCCTGTTTTTCTTGTCCAGGACCGTGATGGGGTATTCGATATTCTTCACCCCCACTTTGTTAATCTCCACCCGCCGATGATCTCTCTGATTCTGGATGTCGACCAATTTTTTCATGATCTGCGGTAGATGGCCCGGGAGGTCTCCGACTCCCAGACGGATACCCAGCTTATCCGCCGGGCTCCCTGGTCGATCTGTTTGGCGAGTTCGCCGTAGATGTATGCGGCGAGGTTCTCCGACGAGGGGTTGGTATTCTGGAAGAAGGGAAGTTCATTGAGGTACTTGTGGTCGAGGGAATTCAGGACTTCTCGGGTTTTCGATTTCAGGAGGCGGAAATCAATGACCCTCCCGCCCTCATCCAACGACTCGGACTGCACCGCCACCTCAACGGTAAAATTATGGCCATGGAGAGATTCGCATTTCCCCCCCACCTCGCGCAGATTGTGGGCGGCGGAGAATTCGGCTTTGATCTTGACCTCGTACATGTCAAACCCGGCAACCAAGGTGAAAAAGCGCATAGCGCATAGCGAAAAAATGAAATCAGGAACGGGAGGATGGATTCAACTTACTCGATTGGGGCTTTCTTGTCAACTCTGCAGATTGCTCTGCAGATTGACTTGCCCCCTTCACTTTTCGGCAAGCAGGCGTGAGCCCTATTGAAATTCAGGCATTGCCCGGCCCGGAAGCAAGGGCGTTGCGCGAAAAAACCATGAGGCGCCTTTCATTTCTTGGACCGGGCGGGTAACAAAAATGCGGAATGTAGAATGCGGAATGTGGAATGATAAGAAAGAACAAAAGAATTCCGAATTCCAAATTCAGTGGCGCCCGGTGGGCCCGCCTTTCATTGCGGAAACATGACCGGATCTCCGGCGGGAATTCCTTTCCCGCCGATGCTTTTTCCGCGCAACGCCCTTGCATCCGGGCCACAAGCTTGCTCTTTCGCGGGAAAGAACAAAAGTGAAGGGGGGCAAATGTCGATTGAAAGGGCCGGCCAACGCGGACGGTTAGGTTACGAATAGTTCGAACCCAAACATCTTGACACTTGGAGGCGGTGTTGGTACTCTACGCGGAAGCCAGATGGGGAAGGAAGAAAGACGGGGAGGGAAGAGGCGGTTGAAAATCGGCATGATGAACAACCCCCGGATGGATCTGCTGGAAGAGATCGCCTGGGCGGAAAAAAATCGATTTGACTTTCTGGACCTGACTCTAGAGCCCGGCGCCGCGCACCCCAAGCAGATTAAGGTGAAACCAACCCGGCGGGCCCTGCAGGATGCTGGCCTGGAGATCATCGGCCACACGGCTTACTACCTTCCCTGGGCCTCCCCCTTCGAAACGATCCGCAAAGCGGCATTAACCGAAATGGAGTGGACGGTGGAAGTCTTCTCCCAACTCGGGGCCTCCAAGGTCAGTGTCCATCCGGATCGATCCATTCCCTTCGCTTTGGACTCCAAGGCCATCCTGGAAAAAAATATGGAATCCCTGAAGCGGATGGAGGAGATGGCCAAACCCCTGGGAATTCAGATCCTGGTGGAGAACATGGACCGCTTTTTCAACACCACCGAGCAGATCCGGGAAACGCTGAGGCGGATGCCCGATCTCGGTTTTCATCTGGATGTGGGCCACGCCAACCTGAACGTAGAGAGGAACCGGACGGAGGAGTTTCTGGAGGCTTTCCGGGACCGGTTGGTCCATGTCCATGTCTCCGATAATTTTGGGAAGAGAGAGGACCTCCATCTGCCCCTGGGAGCGGGAACGATCCCCTGGAAGAAAATCATCTCCCGGTTGAAGAAGTCCGGCTATGACCGGACCATCACTCTGGAGGTTTTTTCTCCGGACCGAAGGTACCTGCTGTTCAGCCGGGATAAACTGCGGGAAATGTGGGGGGAAAATAGCTGATAGCTGATAGCTCATAGCAAATACTATGAGCTATGAGCCATGAGCTATCAGCTATGAAGGGTTGAGGACCCATGAAAT
>JAPLIW010000535.1 GCA_026388915.1 Deltaproteobacteria bacterium | reverse complement strand
CGGGCCCGGGAATGGGGAGGGGCGTGCGTGATGTCCTGGCCCTGGAAGAGAATGGCCCCTTTCCGGCACCGGGCCAGTCCCATCACCGCCCGGAGAATCGTCGTTTTGCCCGCCCCGTTGGCCCCGATGATGGTGACCAGTTCCCCTTCTTTCACCGTGAAGCTGATCCCCTTCAGGGCCAGGATTTCTCCGTAGGCAACCTCGATGTCCCGGACTTCCAGCATCAGGTTTCCTTCCCCAGGTAGGCCTGGATGACCAGCGGGTTGGAGCGGATCTGCTCCGGCGTCCCCTCGGCGATCTTGCTCCCGTGATCCAGGACTACGATTCGTTGGCACAGGTCCATCACCACGTGCATGTTGTGCTCGATCAGCAGAACGCCGATTCCCTGGGCGCAGACCTTGCGGATCAGGTCCATGAGCTGGGTGGCTTCTTCGTAGCGCAACCCGGCGGAGGGTTCATCCAGAAGGAGCAGGCGGGGGTGCAGGGCCAGGGCGCGGGCGATTTCCAGGCGCTTCTTGATTCCCAGGGGCAGGTTCTTGGCCAGGTGTTTGACAAAAGGGCGGATGCCGGCATCCTCGATGAAACCCAGCGCCTCCTCAAGGATCTGCGGCTGGCGGTAGGGGCGGCTGGACTGCCAGAGAGAAGGATAGAAGCGCTGCCCCAGGGCCACCAGCACGTTGGTCTCCACATCAAGGTTCTGGAAGGGCCGGACGATCTGGAAGGTCCGCCCGATTCCCTTCCGGCTGATCTGGTGAGGTTTCATGCCGAGAATGGACTCCCCCTGAAAACGGATTTCCCCGGAGCTGGGAGGGTAGATCCCCGAGATGAGGTTGAAGAGAGTCGTTTTCCCGGCGCCGTTCGGTCCGATGACTCCCAGGATCTGGGCCGGCTCGGCAGAAAAACTGACCCCGTCGAGGGCGCGCAGCCCGTCAAATTCCTTGCCCAGAGAGGTCACCTGCAGTAAAGACATCGATTCACCTTGAAGGGGCGGGCCGGGAGACGATCCGCCGGAATCCTTTCCTCAGGATCGAATCGAAGCCCAGAAGGCCGTCGGGCTGAAAACGCATCATGCCCATGAGCAAGAGCCCATAGAGAAACGTCCGGTACTCCAGGATCGGCCGGGAGAATTCGGGAAGAACCCCCAGGATCACCGCTCCCACCAGAGGCCCCCAGCGTGTCCCGATCCCCCCGAAGACGACCATGGAGAGGATTACAATGGACATGGGAAAACCGAAGTTCTGGGGCATGATGAAGGTCAGGAAGTGGGCGTAAAAGCCGCCCGCCAGGCCGGCGATCGCACTGCCCAGGATAAAGGCCAGGACCTTGAACCGAACCACATCCACGCCCATGGCCTCCGCCGCCTGCTCGTCCTCCCGGATGGAGGCCCAGGCCAGGCCGATCCACGACCGCCCCAGCCGGTAATCGAAAAGCAGCAGCAACCCGAAGACCGCCAGGATCAGGACGAAATATTCGGGTTTGGTCATTTCCCGGCCGAACCAGCCGGGGAGGTTGATCCCCCCGATCCCCATGGCCCCGCCGAAGAAGGGTATGTAAAGGAAGACCGCTTCCACCACGAAGTTGATCCCCATGGTGGTGATGGCCAGAAAGTCATCCCGCACCCGCAGGCAGGGAATGCCGAGGATGGCCCCGACGATGCCCGCGGTGATCGCCGCCAGGGGGACGCTGAGCCAGAAGGGAAGACCCCCTTCGGTATACAGCAGGGCGGAGGTGTAGGCCCCGATCCCGAAGAAAGCGGCATGGCCGAGCGAGATCTGACCCGCATGCCCGGTGATGATGTTCAGGCTGTGGGCCAGGATGGCGTAAATGGCCACGGTGATGAGGAT
>JAPLIW010000939.1 GCA_026388915.1 Deltaproteobacteria bacterium | reverse complement strand
GTGGAAATGCTTCTGGCGATGATAAAGAAAAAAGAGTAATGCTTCCAAAGGGATAATCCTATGAGGTTCCTATTCTCTCCTCTTTCATTTCTTCGCTTTTGGCGTATCCTTCGAAGAAGTTGATGATTGCCGGCTTTGTAGCTTGAAGGAAAGCCAATCCAGCATCTCCTGAATATTCTTGGATAGATTCCAGCGCCCCTCCGCGAAGACGCCGTAGTCAGCCCCGGACATGGCCGAGGCGAAGCGCGTGGAGTTGGCATAGAAGAGCCACTGCTCCGCCCATTTCTTCTCGATCGCTTCGTTGAAGAGGCTGTCCTTCTGGGCCAATCCTTTGGCCGCCCCCTTCTCCCAGGCCGTGGCCATGATCTGGGTTGCTGTCAGGGTCATCTGATTCGTCGTCCGGATGGTGTTCTTCAGGCGGGTGAAATGATTGCTCACCCACTCGGTGCCATGGCAGGATAAGCAGACCCTTTGAAGGGCTTGATCCCTCTGGTTCTGCTCTTTTTCGTCGATCAGAAAGGCTAAGGCTGGCTCTCCCGTCAGCTCGGTCGGCAGGGGAAGACCGGCCTTGTTTCTTATGATCGTCGTATCGGGGGATTTCGGCTGGGGATGGGAATAGATCAACCCCATCAGACGCCATGAAAGACGGTCATTCATCTGATGGGTCCTCTCGGCAATCACCTCCCCGTCTCCGTTTACGACCAGGCTGGCATGGCAGGAGGCGCAGGTGGGAGCATTGTAATCTTTCCCCACTTTCCAGGGAACCGCCTTGAAATCCCAATCTTTGTTTCTGGCGTCCGGCCCCTTGTGGCATTCGGAACAGGTGTAGGGTTTTCTGGCGACCTCGATCGAAAATTCGTGGCGGGCGTGGCAGGGGGTGCAGGCGCCCAGCGAACCATCCGGATTGATTCTACCGACCCCCTGGTTGGGCCAGCCGGAAAGAACCGGGAATTCCATCTCCCCCAAGGAAGTCTCCCGAGTTTTCAAACCTTTCACCTTTACTTCCGTGCCATGGCAGAAGAGACAGGAATCGGCCTGGGTTTCCGGATTCGCAGGCTTCAGCGCCGTTTTCATGTTCTCAAAAGACTGCAATCCATTGATCGACTCGGCCAGATCCTGATAAACGGGGTTCTTGACCAGGTTGCCGTAGGCATGGGACATTTTGTTTTGGTGGTACTGCTTTCTTTCAATCGGATGGCAGGTTGCACAATCTTCGGGGCTCACCACGATGTGAACCTTGAAGCCGGCGTGCTCAAACGAGTCCTTGTGTTTTTCCGAATTCAACATGTGGCATTCGGCACAGCCGACGGCCTTGTCGGCAAGGGCCTCGGGGGTTTTTTCGGCGGAGATTCTCCGCTCCAGCTTTCCTTTCTTGAGGCCTGCGGCCGGGGTCGTCTGGCTGTGCAGGCTTCTTTTCCAGTCGCCCACGATTCCCGAATGAAGAGCCGAATGACAGGAGAGACAGGCTTCCGTCTCGGAGCTGAGAGGAGCATCGGCGTAAAGGAAAGTTCCGGATAATAGGAATGCGATTGCCCCCATCCAGAAGAGATGTTTCATACTTCCTCCCTTTGCATTCGCTTGGCGCAAAGCGGTAAGCGCATAGCGAACAGCCGCGAGAGCACAAGTCTTTGGAAGCCCGCCGGTGGTAAATCGCCAGCCGTAAGTAGTTACGGAGGAGTCCATACTGAACCGGACCGATCCCCCTAAAATCTCCCCTAACCCCTCTTTTCCAAAGAGGGGAATTCCTCCCTTTTGGAAAGG
>JAPLIW010000629.1 GCA_026388915.1 Deltaproteobacteria bacterium | reverse complement strand
AATGGCGTCGAGACTCATTCGCCGAAGAAGGGAGGTGAGGTTTTTCTGAGCAAAATTCAACCTGTAAATCCTCCTCCCCTTCTCTTCTTGGTCATTTGCGGCTCTATCATTTTGGGCCTTCTGCTCTTTTCCAAAATCTCTTCCAAAAATCTTCCGGGATCTCATCCCCGCAGTTAGGCTTTTGAAGAAAGGACCCCCAGCCACTTCTCCAGTTCCGCCTCGACCTTCTGCCGGGATTCCTCTTTCTGGTCCTTGCCCATCGTCCTTTTCAAGGCTTCAAATTTTTCCTTCACCGCCGTATTCTGCGGATCTTTAGCCAAAATATCCTGGTAAACCTCCAGGGCCTGTTCCGGGTGCCCCTGTTTGATATAAATCTCTGCCAGGGTATCGGTCTGAATGACCGGCTTGGCCGGTTTTTCTTCCTCCTCTGCTTTCTTTTCTTCCGGAACCTCAACCGGTGAGGGTGGGGACGGTTTCTGGAACGGTGGGGGAGTGGCGAAAGCAGGACGGATCCCGCGGTGGAGGAGGTCCATCTCCAGAGGAGTCACCTTTTTCGGGGGCCCTTCTTCGGCCCCGGGGAAATACAGGGTCTTGCGCAATACTTCCAGCGCTTTGTCCACATCCTTCTCTTCCAGGTATACCTGGCTGAGCAGCTTGTAAACGGGAAGGCATTCTTCAACCACCTGGGCCACTTTTTCCAGTTCTTTCCTGGCCTCCACGATCCTTCCGGTTTCCAGGTAGCACCTTCCCAGGAGAAGACGGCCGGGAAGAGCGTCGGGCATCTTCTTCAGGCCGTCCTTGCAGGTTTGGATGGCCTCATCGTGCTTTCCCTGGAGCCTCAGGCTCTCGGCCTCCTGGACGAAAAAGCTGGAGTCGAAATCCGGCAGTTTGATCTCGCCTGTCTTTTCTTGTTCCATGGATGGCTCTTTCCCCCTGAGGGATTTCAGCCCTTCCCCTCATCGATGGGAGGAAGGGGCTCGTTCCAGTTCTCGGTCTCGCCGGATCCCAATAGGGCCCGGATGCAAAACAGGTTTTTCCGGTCATCCCCAGGCCTTTCCTTGGGGGTTTCCAGAATCATGGGAATTTTCCGCAGGGACTCCTGCCCGAGCAGGCTTTTGAATCCGCGGATCCCGATCTCACCCTTTCCAATATGCTGGTGGCGGTCGCGGTGAGACCCCAGGGCGCCCGCGCAGTCATTCAAATGCAATATCTTCAATCGACTCAGACCGATGGTCCGGTTCAGTTCCTCCACCAGTGCCCGTGCCTGAGCCGTCGATCGGAAATCATAGCCCGCCGCATACCCGTGACAGGAATCAAAACAGAAGCCGATCCGCGGGTCTCCCCCCGCACCCCGGATGATTTCCTCGATCTCATCCAGGGAACCCCCCAGGGTCCGTCCCCCCCCGGCGCTGTTTTCCAGGGCTAATATTACCGGGGAATCCTTTTCCAGAACCTTCTGCAACGCTTTGACCACCTGTTTCCGGCTGGAAGAAAGCCCCCGGTCTCCCGCGCTGCCCAGATGGGTCACCACGTAGCCGGCCCCCAATTGCTCCGCCCGTTTAAGGTCCTCGGATAACCCCTGGATGGATTTGCGGTGAAGCTCCGCGTCTCCCGACGCCAGGTTGAGCAGGTAAGGGGTATGAACCACAACCGGATCGATATCGTTCTGCCTTACCCCCTCACGAAAAAGCCGCGCCCGCGAGGATAGGATTGGCGACGCTCTCCACCCTCGGGGGTTGCGGGAAAAGATCTGCATCGCCGAGCAACCCAATTCTATCGCCCGCTCGACCGCCTTTTCAATCCCCCCCGCGATGGAAACATGAACTCCCAGACGATGGGCGAATGCGGGCATTCCTTAAATTCTCCGAATAAAATCAAGTATGAATATAAATAAGCCTTTTCCCCCCTGTCAAGGCAAAAATAAGGCTAAAATTGAAATGCGGAATGCGGAATTGGGAGTGCGGAATAGGGAGTTCGAAGAAAAGGAAACATTCCGCATTTCGAATTCCGAATTCCGCATTCGGGTGAACCTTGAAAAAGTCGTCTTTCCTGTGTTAGCATCTAATCATTCCAAATTTTCAGGGAGTCAGCGATGAAAATCAGCAAGGAGGAAGTCGAGCATGTGGCCCTGCTGGCCCGGCTGAAGTTCAGCGAAACGGAGAAAGAGCGGTTTACGACCCAGTTGAACAGCATTCTGGAATACATGGACAAGCTGAAGGAAGTGGATACCAGCCGGGTGGAACCCACCTTCCATGCGGTTACGCGCAAGAACGTCTTCCGGGAAGACCAGGCCCTTCCCTCCTCCCCTCAGGATCTCGCATTGAGCAACGCTCCGGACGGCGACCGCGGATTCTTCCGTGTCCCCAAGATTATTGAGTAAACCGCAATCCGCAATTGGATGGTGCCAACATGAAACTATATGAGATGACCGCCCACCAGCTTCACGACCTCCTGGCCCGTAAGGAAATCACCTCGCGGGAGCTTACTGAATCCGTCCTGAAGCGGATCGAGGAATGGGAGGGGCGAATCCATGCTTACCTCACCTTGACCCCGGAGATGGCCCTGGAACAGGCTGCTGCCGCAGATTTGCGGATTCAAAAAGGGGAAGCGGGACCGCTTACCGGAATTCCCCTGGCCCTAAAAGACGTTATCTGCACCCGCGGCTTGCGGACCACCTGCGGGTCCCATATCCTGGGCAATTTCATCCCCCCTTACGATGCCACGGTAACGGAAAAGCTCAGGGACGCAGGGGCCGTTTTTGTTGGAAAGACCAACATGGATGAGTTCGCCATGGGCTCCTCCACGGAGAATTCCGCTTTCGGCCCTTCCCGCAATCCCTGGGATACGCAGAGGATACCCGGGGGGTCCAGCGGGGGTTCGGCGGCTGCCGTGGCGGCCGATGAATGCATCGCCTCCCTTGGGTCCGACACGGGGGGATCCATCCGCCAGCCTGCCGCCTGTTGCGGCGTCGTGGGCATGAAACCTACCTACGGAAGGGTTTCCCGTTACGGCTTGGTGGCCTTTGCCTCTTCCCTGGACCAGATCGGACCCTTCAGCAAGGATGTCCGGGATACGGCACTGGTGTTGAACGCCATCAGTGGCCATGAACCCCGGGATTCCACGTCCGTCGATCTGCCGGTTCCGGATTACACCCGGGCGCTAGTGGACGATGTGCGGGGGATGGTCCTGGGAGTTCCCCGGCAGACTTCCGGCCAAGGCATCGACCCCCAGGTGACGGAATCGGTCGGGGAAGCC
>JAPLIW010000655.1 GCA_026388915.1 Deltaproteobacteria bacterium | reverse complement strand
CGTCGATCTGCCGGTTCCGGACTACACCCGGGCGCTAGTGGACGATGTGCGGGGGATGGTCCTGGGAGTTCCCCGGGAGACCTCCGGCCAAGGCATCGACCCCCAAGTGACGAAATCGGTCCAAGAAGCCATCGAGGTCTTGAAAAAATTGGGCGCCAAGACCCTGGAAGTCTCCCTTCCCCATAGTGCGTACGCGCTGGCGGTCTACTACATCATCGCCCCCTGCGAGGCCAGTTCCAACCTGGCCCGTTATGACGGGGTGAAATACGGCTTTCGGGCCAAAGGAGCGCAGGATCTTCTGGACATGTACCAGGAAACGCGCGGGCAGGGATTCGGGGCGGAAGTGAAACGGCGGATCATGCTCGGCACCTACGCCCTTTCCGCCGGATATTACGATGCCTATTATTTGAAAGCCTCGCGGGTCCGGACGCTTATCCGCCAGGACTTCGAGAAAGCCTTCGAGAAATGCGATGCCATCGTTCTGCCCACGGCTCCCACGCCCGCTTTTAAAATCGGGGAAAAGGTGGATGATCCCCTGCAGATGTATCTTTCGGACATCTTCACCATCCCCTGCAACCTGGCCGGGCTGCCGGGACTCTCCCTGCCCTGCGGGTTCAGCAGGGAAGGTCTGCCCATCGGCCTTCAGATTCTGGGAAACCTGTTTCAGGAAGAGAAGGTCCTCCGGGTGGCCCACGCCTTTGAAAAAAACACCGACCACCATCTGCGAAAGCCCAAACTGTGATTGGAGTGCCCCATGGAATATGAAACGGTCATCGGCCTGGAAGTTCACGCCCAGCTTCTGACCCGAAGCAAGATCTTTTGCGGCTGTTCCACCCTCTTCGGGGCGGAAGCCAACACCCATACCTGCCCGGTCTGCACCGGATTGCCGGGAAGCTTGCCGGTCCTCAACCAAAAGGTCGTCGAATTCACGGTGCGCGCCGCGCTGGCCACGCAATGCAGGATCGCCCCCTACAGCCAGTTCGCCCGGAAGAATTATTTTTACCCGGACCTTCCCAAGGGGTACCAGATTTCCCAGTATGAACTTCCCCTGTCGACAGACGGCCACGTGGAGATCCAGATTGAAGGGCAGAAGAGGCGGATCGGGCTCATCCGGATTCACATGGAAGAAGACGCCGGCAAACTCCTCCACGACCTTTCTTCGGACCGGGGCGCATCCAGCTACGTGGATTTCAACCGTACCGGCGTCCCCCTTATCGAAATTGTCAGCGCCCCGGACCTCCAGTCCCCGGAAGAAGCCGGGGCCTACCTGAGGAAACTTCGGGCCATCCTCATGTTCCTGGACATCTGCGACGGGAACATGGAGGAAGGAAGTTTCCGGTGCGACGCCAACATCTCTCTCCGTCCCAAGGGCCAGAAGGCTTTAGGGGTCAAGACCGAGCTGAAGAACATGAACTCCTTCCGCAACGTCCAGAAAGCCCTGGATTACGAGATCCGCAGACAGACCGCCCTCCTGGACCAGGGAGACAAAGTCATTCAGGAAACCCGTCTCTGGGACGCCGCCCGGGGGGTGACCGCTTCCATGCGCGGGAAGGAAGAGGCCCACGACTACCGCTACTTCCCCGATCCCGACCTAGTTCCCCTGGTCATCGATTCCTCGTGGGTGGAAAAGATCCGGGCCACCCTTCCCGAGCTTCCGGAGCAGAAAAAGAACCGATTCATCCGCGACTACGGAATCCCGGAGTATGATGCCGAAATCCTCACCTCCTCCAAGGCCCTGGCCAACTACTATGAAGAATGCCTGAATATCCATGACCAGCCCAAGATCATCAGCAACTGGATCATGTCCGAGCTCCTCCGGGAGCTGAAACGCGACGAGCGGGAAATCGAAGAATGCCCGGTTCCGGCGGGGAATCTCGCCGAAATGCTGAAGATGATCGATGAAGGGGTGATCAGCGGGAAGATCGCCAAATCCGTTTTCGAGGAGATGTACCGGACCGGCAAGCGGGCGCAGGAGATCGTCAAAGAGAAAGGACTGGTTCAAGTCACCGACACCTCGGCCATCGAGAAGGCCATCGACCAGGTCCTGGCGGCCAACCCTAAGGAAGTGGAGGCCTACCGCAAGGGAAAGGACAAGCTCTTCGGCTTTTTCGTCGGCCAGGTCATGAAGGCCACTCAGGGAAAAGCGAATCCCGCCCTGGTTAATGAACTGCTGAAGAAAAAGCTTTAGACATCGGTGGGACGGTCTTTGTTGCTGGTTGCTGGTTACTTGTTGCTGGTCACTCCTTGTGGAGCCGGGTGTCGGACCGATGCGTGCCGCCAAAATCCGGCGGGAGAAAGCCCCCTTGGACCGCATCCCTGGCGTTCCGCAAAGGAACACGGACACAATGGCTACCTCTTCGTAAGTACGTAAAATGCGGACCCTTAGGGAGCAATCACCGTAAAATCCCCGTGGGCTGAGGAGGCACCCCTGCCTATTTTGGCAAGCGCAGCGGTCCGACTCCCGGCTCCTGGCACCAGGATCCCACATTGTCTGCTGATTCCCGGGACACCGCACTGGGAACCAGCAACCAGTAAAGAACCCAAAGGCACTCACTTTGTCATTTTTCCCCCAACGCTATCTCATTCTCCTCATCCTCAATGCGGTCTACTTCTTCGTCTACTTCCACCGAATTTCAACCGGAGTTTTGGCACCTTACCTGATGGAGGCTTTCCAGGCCACTGGGGCCAGCCTGGGCGGAATGTCCTCGGCCTACTTTTATCCCTATGCCCTCAGCCAGCCGGTGGTGGGGATCCTCACCGACCGGTTCGGGGCCCGAAAAGTTATCACCGTCTGCACCTTCATCGAATTCCTGGGGACCCTGATCTTTGCCCTGGCCCCCACCCTGCTGATCGCCTCCCTGGGAAGGGGGCTGATCGGGCTGGGCGCCGCCGGGGTATTTGTCCCGGCCCTGAAGCTTTTTATCCCCTGGTTCGGGGCTCAGGCCTTCGGCCGCATGAATGTCATTCTCCTGGCCGTGGGGAATGTGGGAGCGATCATGGCCGCCACTCCTTTCGCCTGGGTCATCCAGCAGGTGAGCTGGCGGTCTTCTTTCTTCGTCATCTCCGCAATCCTCCTCCTCCTGGCCTTTCTCTCCCGCGCCTTCATCCACGATCATCCTCCCGGCTACCTTTCCATGCCCCAGGCCCAAAAGGCGACTCCATCAAGCGAACCGGGAGACTTCTTGGAAATCCTGAAAAGTCCTTTCTTCTGGGTCATGTTCGCCCTTTTTTACGCCTACGGCGGGCCCTTCAGCACGTTTCAGGGCCTGTGGGGATATCCCTATCTGATCGATGTCTTCGGCTATGACAAGCTGGGGGCGAGCAACTTGATCATGGTGATTGCCTTCGGGGTCATCGCCGGCGGGCCCCTGATGGCTCATTGGGTGGACAAGACCTTCGCCCGGAAAAAACGCCAGTTCTTATCGGCCTGCCTCGCCGTCCAGGTCATGAATTGGTTCCTCATCGCTTTTCTAAGTCCCCGATTCGGATCCTGGGCGTTCGGCCTGGTTTTCTTTATCATGGGAATGATGCTGGCAGGGACCCTTTCCGTCCTGTGGGCCATCATCCGCGAAGAAGCCCCGCC
>JAPLIW010000704.1 GCA_026388915.1 Deltaproteobacteria bacterium | reverse complement strand
CTTATGATCTTTACGCCCTGGAGAACTTCGGAAGGGCCATCGACCTCTTTCCCCATATGTCTTCCATGATAAAACTCGACCAGGAACCCCGGACCTATCTTGCCGGGCGGGCCATCGGATCCGGGATCCAGAACCTGCTCTTTGCCGATATCCGGTCAGTGGAAGATGCCCGGCAGGCGGTGGCGGCGGCCCGCGCGGAAACGCCAAAAACCAAAGGATATGTGGGCGCAGCCATGAGGCGGGACACGGGCTATCTCTTAACCTGCGGTTCAAAAATCTATGTGGATCAGCTCGAAGACGGCGTGGTCGCGCTCATGATCGAAAAACAATCGGCAGTGGAGAATCTCGAAGCCATCCTTTCGGTCCCCGGGGTGGACATGATTCAGTTCGGCCCGGCCGACTACTCCATGTCCATCGGCATCCCGGGCCAATGGAACCACCCGCGGACCAGGGAAGCCGAACGATATGTCATCAAGACCGCGCTGAGAATGGGGGTGGCCCCCCGGGTGGAATTAGGCGATTTCAGGGATGCCGATAACTACTTGAAAATGGGGGTAAAACACTTCTGTGTAGGATGGGACATCGACATCATTCATAAATACTGCAAGGACCAGGGAGCGGCGTTTGCCCGGGCCTTTGGAAAAGACCGCGACCGGTTCAAAGACAGAGTGGGCCTTAAAAAGCCCGACGCAGGCTATGCAGCGGCTCGGAAAAGAAGGAAGTAGTCGAATGGTCTTATACTCTTATTTAGTTTTATAGTCTTGTAGTCTTATAGCCGAAAAGCCCCAAGCTCCTACAGTTTTACTGTCATGAAGCCCATAACCTCAGGGTTTGTACTTTGCGCCTTTAACCCCGGGCTTTTTCTCTGAAAATATTCTTGTTTTCTTTATCGAAACATGCTTAAATATTTCCGTTTAAAAAGGGGGGGGACTTGGCTTGCGATTTTCCCCTTTCAGGGGCATGTTTCCCGGCGATCTCCTCCCGCGTGGGGCTGTTTGTCATATTGAGCTTTCTCCACCCTATGGAGTCTTACTATTGGGGTTTTCTCCAATAGAAAAAATATGGAGGTGAGGGAAATGGAAGACAAGGATTTAAAGGAAGGCCTCACTCGGAGAGATTTCATCAAAACGGGGATAGCCGGAGCGGCAGCTGTGGGCGCGGCCGGGATGGCTGCGGATGCCCTGGCTCAGGCCAAGAAGGCCCCCGCAAAGCCGGCAGCCCCCGCCGGTCCCCCGGTCCCGCCGGCGCTGAAACCGGAAAAGGGGATCACCCTGCGGGTCCTGCGCTGGTCCGTCTTTGTCAAGAGCGACCAGGAAGTATGGGACAAGAACACCAAGGCCTGGGAAGACAAGACCGGCAACAAGGTCATCACCGAGTACATCTCCTGGGAAGACGTCCGCACCAAGGCGGCCATGACCGCTTCCGTGGGCGCAGGGCACGATATCGTCCTGGGCTGGCATGACGACCCCCATCTGTACCCGGACAAACTCACCGACGTCAGCGACCTGGCCACCTACCTGGACAAGAAATACGGCGGGTGGGAGCCGGTGTGCTACCAGTACGGGATCAACCCGAAGACCAAACGCTGGATCGCCCTGCCTGTGGGAGCGCCCACCCTTTGCGCGAATTACCGCATCAGTTGGATGAAAGAAGCCGGTTTTGACAAGTTCCCGGACAAGATCCCCGAATTCCTCAAACTCTGCAAAGCCCTGAAAGCCAAGAACCATCCCACTGGATTCGCCCTCGGCCACGCCGTGGGAGACGGGAACAACAACTGGCACTGGTGGCTATGGTCCTTTGGAGCGAAGGTAGTGGAAAAGGACGGCGTGACCCTCTGCCTCAACAAAAAGGAGACCTGGGAAGCCCTGGAGGCGGCCAAAGAGTTCCACGACACCATGATTCCCGGCGTGGGTTCCTGGCTCGATCCTCACAACAATAAGGCCTTCTTGGCCGAGGAAATCTCGATCACCGGCAACGGCATCAGCATCTATTACGCGGCCAAGGAAAAGTTCCCGAAGATTGCCGAGGATATGGATCACGCCAACATGCCCATCGGCCCGGTGGGAAAACCCACTGAGCTTCACCTTTTCAACCAGGCCTTCATCTTCAAACACTGCAAGTACCAGCAGGCGGCCAAGCATTACCTCCTCTACATGTTCGAAAAGGACCAGTACGGGCCCTGGATCGAAGCCATGAGGGGATATGTCACCCCCAGCCTCAAGGATTACAAGAAACTGCCCGTCTGGACCGTCGATCCCAAGCACACTCCCTTCCGGGATTCTCTCTCCCGCATGCTCTGGAACGGATACGCCGGGCCCGAGGGACCGGCTTCCGCCGCAACCATGGCGGAATATGTGGTCGTCGATATGTTCGCTGACGTGTGCGTGGGAGGAAAATCTCCCAAGGCGGCCGCTGCTGCCGCCCAGGATAGGGCCGCAAGGTTCTATACCGCCCGGGGCAAAAAGGGTTAATTTTTTCTGAATACCAGGATTTAAGTTTGAGAAATACAGCCAATACCGCTCTTCAACCGGAAAGGAGGCTGGGCCCCCAATGGCGCTGGTTCAGCCTCCTGGAAGACCGCACGGTCATGGGGGTTGCCTTTGTAATCCCCGCCCTGATTCTTCTCCTTCTATTCCTGGCTTATCCGCTGATCCTGGGAATCTGGCTTGGTTTCACCAACGCGCTGGTTGGAAGGAGAGGAGAGTTTATCGGGCTGGGCAATTATATCAGCCTGTTCAAAGATGCCCTTTTCTGGAAGGTAACTTATTTTACTTTCCTCTATACCATCGCCGCGGTTTTTTTCAAGCTTCTTCTGGGATTCGCCCTGGCCATCGTCCTGAACCGCGATTTTCGGGCCAAGGGGCTTGTCCGGGCTACTGTCCTTTTGCCGTGGATCATTCCCACAGTCCTTTCCGCCATCTGCTTTTGGTGGCTTTTTGACACAACCTTCAGCGGCATTACCTGGATCCTGATAAAGGCCGGGCTCATCAGCCATAAAATCGACTATCTGGGCAACCCGCTCAACGCCCAGATCTGTTTGATCACCGCCAATGTCTGGCGCGGGATCCCCTTTTTCACCATCGGTCTTTTGGCTGGCTTGCAAACCATCAACCCAACGCTCTATGAAGCGGCTTCTATTGACGGAGCCGGGGGGTGGCATCGCTTCCGACATGTGACCCTCCCTTTGGTCACCCCTCTTCTGGCCGTGGTGACCACTTTTTCCGCCATTTGGACGTTCGCTGACTTTCAACTGATTTGGGTGATCACCAAAGGGGGACCGGCCAACGCCACGCACCTCTACGGTACCCTTTCCTTCCAGCGCGCCATTCCGGGAGGCCAGTTCGGGGAGGGTGCGGCGATTTCGGCTTTTATCCTTCCTGTCCTGGTGGTCTGTGTTTTGATTTGCTATAAATACATGAGAAGAGAGGAATAGGGCCTTGCGAGAAAGATGGGTTGAAAAATTTATTAAATTTTACCTCCCCCTTTTAGTCTTCCTCTTCGTCCTTCTTTTTCCCTTTTACTGGATGTTTATTACCGCCTTCAAGTCTGACGCTGAACTCTATAACCTCAAATTGAACCCTTTCCTGATTCACGAACCGACTTTGCACAACGTCATCATGTTGTTCAAGGAGACTCTCTTCACTCAGTGGATGGTGAATACTTTCTTTGTATCCATCCTGGCCACTCTCCTTTCTCTGGGGGCAAGCCTGTTAGCGGCCTACTCCATCCAGCGGCTGCGCTTTAGGACCTCGGGAACCATTGGAATCTCCATCTTCTTCAGTTACCTGGTGCCTCCGACGATCCTCTTCATCCCCCTGGCCACGATCATCTTTGAATTGAAACTCTGGGACAGCCTCTGGTCTCTGGTTCTGGTCTATCCAACCTTTCTCATCCCCTTCTGCACCTGGCTGCTCATGGGATACTTCAAGTCCATTCCCAAAGAGATGGAAGAGTGCGCCATGATTGACGGAGCGAGCCGCTTTCGAGTCTTCTGGCAGATCGTCGTTCCGTTGGCCCTGCCGGGAATTCTCTCCGCGGGCATCTTTGCCTTCACCCTTTCGTGGAACGAATTTCTCTACGCCCTGACCTTCATATCCACAAACACCCAGAAGACGGTTCCCGTGGGCCTCATTACCGAGCTGGTCCGGGGCGATGTCTACCACTGGGGTCCGCTTATGACCGGCGCCCTGCTTGCTTCCGTTCCGGTGGCTCTGGTATACTCATTTTTTGTGGAACACTATGTCGCCGGCATGACCGGCGCGTTAAAGGAGTGAGGATATGGCTAAAGTTTTGATGCAGAAGCTGAACAAGCATTTCGGCGAAGTCAAGGCGGTGAGGGATTTCGACCTGGAAATCCCCGACAAGGAGTTCATGGTCCTGGTCGGTCCCAGCGGCTGCGGCAAGACGACCACCCTTCGCATGGTGGCGGGCCTGGAGGACATCACCTCCGGGGATATCTTAATCGACGACAAAGTGGTCAACAACCTTCCCCCCAAAGACCGGGATATCGCCATGGTCTTCCAGAACTACGCCCTCTACCCCCACATGACGGTTTACCAGAACATGGCCTTCGGCCTGACCCTGCGCAAATTTCCCAAGGCCGAGATCGAACAGCGGGTGAAGGACGCGGCGGAAATCCTGAACATCAAGGAGCTTCTCGACCGCAAGCCCAAGGCCCTCTCCGGCGGGCAGCGCCAGCGGGTCGCCGTGGGCCGGGCCATCGTGCGCAAACCCAAGGTTTTCCTCTTCGACGAACCTCTCTCCAACCTGGATGACAAGCTGCGGGTGCAGATGCGGGTGGAGCTGAAGAAGCTCCATGATCGGCTCCAGACAACCATCATTTACGTCACCCACGACCAGGTGGAAGCCATGACCATGGGCGACCGGATCGTGGTGATGAAGGACGGGCTGAAGCAGCAGGTCGGTCCCCCCCTGGAACTCTACTTCCACCCGGCCAACAAATTCGTCGCCGGCTTCATCGGCAGCCCGGCCATGAACTTCCTGGAAGGCGAAGTGGCTTCAGAAGGCGGCGCGCTGTATTTCCAGGGGCCCGCGGTGAAACTGAAAATTCCCGCGGACAAAGCGGCCAAGCTGAAAGATTACCCGGAGAAGCGGGTGATTTTCGGGATCCGTCCGGAAGATTTGCCGGAGGCCGCCTGTGCGGCCCCCGGGGAGACCTTTACGGTGATCGTGGAAGTCATGGAGCCCCTGGGAAGCGAGGTCTACCTGGACGTGAAAGCCGCCGAGCAGTCGCTCATCGCCCGGGCGGAACCGAAAACCCAGGCCAAGCCACACGCCAGTCTGTGCCTAAAGCCCACCATGGCAAATATGCACCTCTTCGACATCCGGGACGAAAAGACCCTCGTGTAACCGCAAAGCGCGTGGAGCAGAGCGCATAGCGCCAAGCCGGGAATGGGAATTCTCGACGCTATGCGCTTTGCTCTTTGCATCCCCCTCGTTTCCCCTCGCGCCGTAAGAGGTGCAAACCTTCTGACTCCCTTTCGACTTCCGCATGAAGCTCACCCCGTATTCCGGTTTGAGCCGTTCGACAAAGCAGTTTCGGATCATCTCCAAATTCGTTGAAAGCCAAAGGGCGGGTCTATTCGGAATTTCCCGTGATTTCCGGAGCGCGGGAGGGAAATAATTTGACCCCCCAATAACCAAAGGGTACAATGGCTTGGAAAATCTTTTCATCTCCAATCATTTTAGCAGGATGCGGAGAAAACCCAATTTCTCGTCACTCCCGCGAAAGCGGGAGTCCAGAATCCCTTGAAAGGACTGGATTCCTGCTTCCGCAGGAATGACGACCCAGAACCCCAAAAGACTTCTTCAGCAACCTGTTAGAAAGTCGGCAAGGAAAAGAGGGGGTATCCATGAGGGATGAGGATCGGGTAGGGGTCGCTCTCATCGGGGTCGGGAGTTGGTCGGGGGTGATTGCCAACGCCGTCCAGAGAAGCCGGAAGCTAAGAATGGTGACTTGCTACACCCGAAGCCCGGAGAAACGGGAGACCTTCAGTAAAAAGTATGGATGTGATCAAGAGAAGAACTTTGAGGATGTCCTGAAGAGAGACGATGTAGAAGGAATTCTCCTCACAACCCCGAATTCAATCCATGCCGAGCACGCCCTGTTAGCGGCTCAAAACGGGAAACACGTCTTTGTAGACAAACCCATCGCCAATACCTTGGCCGACGGGGAAAAAATGGTTGAAGCCTGTGAAAAGGCGGGGGCGGTCCTCCTGGTGGGCCATGATATGCGCCGATTGTCCGGATTCCGGAAGATCAAAGAGCTCCTGGATGCCGGGGCGATCGGCAATCCGGTCATGGTGGAATCCAATTTTTCCGCCCGGCTCGGGTTCGAGTTGACTCCGGACAAGTGGCGATGGACCGGGGACGATTCAGGATGCCCCGCAGGGGCGCTCATGACCATGGGGGTCCATCACGCCGATACCCTCCAATATTACTTTGGGCCGGTTAAAAACGTTTTCGCCTTTTTCAGCAAACTCTACACCGCCGCGGATGTGGAGGATGTGACCATGACGACGTTCCAGTTTGAGTCGGGCGTTCTGGGCTATCTCGGTTCGACCTATTCCTCGCCGAGGGCGAACTGGGTCCGGGTCTATGGAACCGACGGCCATCTCTTCTGCAACCTCTCATTGCCCAATGTGCCTTTTGACGAGTATTTGCGGATCTGGTCGGTGGTGGACCAATACACCCTCCTGCAACGCTTCGACAAGAGCAAAGATAAACCGGAAACGATCCCTTTATCGATTGGAGACCCCATTCTCGAAGAGGTCGACGAGTTTGCAAGCTGTATCCGTTCGGGGAAAAAACCGGAAACCGACGGACGGGGAGCTCTGGCGGCCCTGGCCTTGATTCGAGCCGCCATAGACTCGGCGCGCACGGGGAGGCCAGTTGATCTCAAAATGTAACCAAAGATAATCGTATCAATTTAGCCGTCTGAAAACCATATCGAAGCCCTATCGATTGAGATCCCATCGCTGAAATCCCCCCTAACCCCCCTTTACAAAGGGGGGCAGGGAGGATTTCTGGGAGATCTTTTCAGAGGCGAATAGTTACCTTTTTCAAAGAGCTAAAGGGTTACGAACATTCATATTTAAGAAATTTGAACTTGTTTCGAATTTCGTGCTTCGAATTTCGAATTTGAACAGGATAGAAAAAGGGGGGGAAAAGGCCGTGGGCATGGAAAAAATATCAGTCGTCGGCCTCGGGCTGATGGGAACCCCCATCGCCATCTTGCTGATGAAAGCCGGATATAGGGTGACGGGGTTCGACATCGTCAGGAAACAGATGACCGATCTCGTGCCCCTGGGTCTGAGGGCCTTGAATTCTCCCCAGGAAGCGGCTAAAGGGGCGGACCTGATTCTTTTATCCCTTCCCAATTGGGATGCGGTGCTTGAGGCGGTGGAAGGGAAGAAGGGAGTTGTGGAGGGGGTGCAAAAGGGCCAGATCGTGGCGGATACCAGCACGTCCCCTCCATGGGAGAGCAGGGCCTTGGGAAAGAGACTGGCGAAGAAAGGGGTCGAGTGGATGGATGTCCCCATTTCCGGCTCATCGGCCCAAGCCCGGGTGGGAAACATGGTCTTCATGGCGGGGGGTAAGAGATCCGTCTTTGAAAGGATCAAGCCCGTTCTCGATCGAATCGGCAAGAAAACGGTTTATGCGGGAAAGAGCGGCGATGGAGCGACCCTGAAGCTGGTCATTAATCACACCCTTTACCTCAACCAGGCCGCGGCCATTGAGGGGTTGGTCTTGGGCCTGAAAGCTGGCCTGAACCCCGACGTCTTATTCGAGGTGATCACCTCGGGGGCCGCCGCGAGCGATCTGCTCATCGCCCGGGGAAAAGATATGCTCA
>JAPLIW010000528.1 GCA_026388915.1 Deltaproteobacteria bacterium | reverse complement strand
CACCATGACCTTGGGAATTCCCACCGGAAGAGTCCTCATCGCACTCGTCCCGATGACCGTTCCCGAACCGCCCCCCAGGGAAATGACGCCGGAGATTTCTCCTTTATCGAAAAGCTCGCGGGTGATCTTCGCCGCGCCTTGAGCCATGACGGCCACCGCCTGCCCCCGGTCTCTCCGGCTCACGAGCTCATGAAGCGGCCGCCCCCCGGCAGCGGCCACTCTTTCATTGGGAATATCCACGTAAGCCGGGGAAGGCTGGAGGACTCCCGCGTCAAGAGTGCAGACCTTGAGCCCTCTGGCCGAGATCTGATCCTTGACGAAGTTCAGCTCTTCGGCCTTGGTGTCGAAGGTGCCAATGACAAGAATAGAACGTTTCATTTAACTGAAAATACGCAAAGGGCATAGAGCATTGCGTTACAAAAAACTAATCTCTCATGCATGTTTTTCATCCGTTCGCTATGCCCTATGCTCTCTGCTCTATGCGTTTTATTTTTTAATCCTCTGGGCCTTGAACATCTCCGTCGTCTTCCGAATTGCCGTTTCCACCGGGATCCGTTCGATGGAAGAAGCGCCGACGAACCCCACTGCCTGGGTATGCCGGTAGATGTATTCCGTGGCCTCCGGTCCCTCGATCGGCCCGCCGTGAGCCAGACAGATCACGTTCCGCTTGACGGACAGGGCGGCTTTGAAGATGGCCGAGCACCTCTTGCCCGCTTCTTCCAGGCTCATGGGCCGCTTGGCCCCTACGGTTCCGCCGGTGGTGGTTTTCATGTGGGCGACCACCGAGTCAATCCCGTTCCGGGCCATCATTCTCGACTCTTCGGGGTTGAAGACATAGGCCATGGTGAAAAGACCGAGAGACCCGGCCAGTCCCATGACCTCGGCTTCTCTCCGGTAGCTCATGCCGAGATCCTCCATGGTCTGGCGGAAGTCCCCGTCGATCCTTCCCACGGTGGGGAAATTGATGACCCCGGAGAACCCCGCCGCCAGCAGCTCTTTGAGAAAAACCTCCATATCCCGGGTCAAGTCATAAGCGCAGATGCCCGCGATCACGGGGGCTTTTTGGACGATGGGCAAGACATGGCGTAGCCCCATCTCCTTCACCATGGCGTTGGCGTCTCCGAAGGGCATGTAGCCGGCGATGGAAGGAAGGCCGTCCATGCGGTAAAGGCCTGAGTTGTAGATGATGATCAGATCCGACCCGCCGGCTTCGGCAAATTTAGCCGAAAGGCCGATTCCCGCCCCGGCGGCCACGATGGGCCGTCTTTTCTTTATCTCCGCCTCCAGCCGTTTCCGAACGCCCAGTCGACGAAACTGTTTAGCCATATAGTTCCCCTTGTGTCTTGGATAGATGTGGGTCCCAAAAATGCATACAACCAACGACCGTTAACCGACGCTGAGCGACAAACCAAAACAAGCATGTCAGTTAGAAGGCCATATCCTTTTGTAGGGCCGTGGGGGCATCCCGCCTCGGCGGGAGATCGTGTCCCTATTTCTTATCCTTTTCCTTTTCCCGTAGAACCCGCCTCAGGAATTTGCCCGTGGTCGTTTTGGGGATCTCGGGAGTGATCTCCACCACGCGGGGATATTTATAAGCCGCCATCCGGGTTTTGCAGAAATCGATCAGCTCCGCAGGGGTCACTCGATCCTTAAATTCCTCTTTCAGGGCCACGAAGGCCTTCACTGTTTCCCCCCGGTATGGGTCGGGAACGCCGATGACCGTCACCTCTCGTACCATCGGGTGCTGGTAGAGAACATCCTCCACATCCCGGGGCCATACTTTAAACCCGGAGACATTGATGAGGTCCTTTTTCCGGTCCACCACGTAGAACCATCCCTTTTCGTCCATCTTTCCCACATCGCCCGTGTAGAGCCACCCGTCCCGGATCGCATGGGCGCTTTCCCCGGGCTTGTTCCAGTATCCGGGGACCACCATGGGACCCCGGACCACGATCTCCCCGATTTCGCCGGGAGGCAGCTCTTCTTGGCCCGTCTCCA
>JAPLIW010000434.1 GCA_026388915.1 Deltaproteobacteria bacterium | reverse complement strand
GCGTTCCAAGGCAGGGTCTCTTATCCCTCCCTCAGCCCTCCAGGAAGGGCCAGGGCAAGATTTTTTCCTCGGGGGCAGGGGTAGGCTAGAGGAAGAGCAGGAAGGCTCAGGGTGAATCTTTGGAGAAGGGGAAGGTTAGGACAGCCTGGAAGTGGAACGGGTGGTGAAGGACAAGATTAACCATGCCCCTTCCGGGGCGGTAAACTAAAAAAAATGCTCATTTTGAGTGATCGATCCATTCCTGGCTATTTCCCTTCAGGCCTGAAAGGCCGCCAGTTTCCGTTTCGCCTCTTCCACGACGGAGGATATGTTCTGTATGATCCCTGAAATAACATCCGCCGCACCAGGGGCGCTGTCGATCAACCCTGCAACCTGGCCGCAGTGTAATTCGGCATTCTCGACGTCGCCCAGATGTTGGGCAGAAAACTTGGAGTGCTTGGCCAGAAACGCCCTCAAGGCTTCAGCAGAAGCCCCCGATTTCCGCATTTCCAGGTATTGATTCGTGAAAATATTGCTCAGATCTCTCGCCAGCATGAAATCTTTCGGCACCGATACCGTACAGGCATCCTTCGCCCTAACGATGGCATCTTTCACCTTCTGGTGACTTTCTGATTCCTTCGTCGCCATGAACCTCGTCCCCATGTAAACGGCATCCGCACCCAGGGCCAAGGCCGCCAGGACCCCACGGGCATCCCCAATACCCCCGCCCGTAATCACGGGTAATTTCACGGCGTCCGCCACCATGGGGGTCAAAATCAGCGTAGTCAGCTCCGTAAAACCCTTATGGCCTCCCGCCTCATACCCCTCGCAGACAACTGCGTCCACACCGACCTCCTCCGCCTTCTTCGCGTGCTTCGGCGTCGATACAGCGTGAAATACTTTGATCCCCCCATCGTGCAACACCTTCGTATACACATTGGGACCTCCCACCGATGTGATCACGACGGGAACAGCCTCCTCTATTACCACTTCGACGCATCTCTTCGAGTACTTCAACCCTTCCCCGACCCCGATAGGAATGTTCACGGCAAAAGGTTTACGGGTTAGACTTCTGACCTTCTTAATCTGCTCCCGCAAGCGTTCCCCTGTCAGCTCCACATCCTCCGTAATCGCCTGCGTCCCCGCGTTCGGACCCAGCGTTCCCAATCCGCCTGCATTGGAAACTGCTGCTGCCAACTCTGCCCCGCTCACCCAGTTCATCGGGGCCTGAATCAGGGGATATCGGATTCCCACCAACTCGCCTATTAGATTCTTGATCATGATTTGTTCTCCGTAGTTTTAGAAAATGCCCATGGTTTTTGCGCAGAAGGTCCTTGCCCCCGGCCTGGCACCCAGTCAAAGACCTTCTCCAAGTGGCCTTCGGTTGAATCCGCTTTGAACGGTTCACGGTTTTTCAAACCTCCGGCGCTGCCGGAGGTCATGACTTCCTTGGGTAAAGCCCCGGCTCTGCAGAGGGAATTAGAGAGTTTGAAATTTCCTGAAAGCTTGGCTTGTGGCCCGGGCAAGGGTCTTGGGCTCAAGAAGGATCGAGCGGGCTCCGGTCGTCAAGGTTTGATCAATAAATCGCTTTCTTTGCTCTGCTTCTTGGCCTCCTCTTCCTGATGAGCCGTCAGACTCCTTTTCACCAGTTCAAGAAGGAATGGATGGGTGGATAGAATTCCCCCTTCGGTTTCCATTCCCAATGCGGCGACGAAGCTCATCTGC
>JAPLIW010000020.1 GCA_026388915.1 Deltaproteobacteria bacterium | reverse complement strand
AATTTCTGATGACGAATTTCCAATTCCTAATTTCGCAAAATGAACCTTACCGCAGCAGAAACCGCAGGGTATGTGAGGAATGTTCTTAATTTGATCGTCATCCCTGCGAAAGCAGGGATCCAGATTCTTCCGGGAAAAACTGGATTCCCGCTTCCGCGGGAATGACAGAACAGCGTGAATTTGGTGTTTGGTTTATCTTGTTTGGAAATTTGGTTCATCTCCAATTTAGTGGGCGAATGCCTGGATCGCTTTTAAGGTGAAGTACCGGAGGTCGTGGAAGCCGTAGGCTTTTCGTTTTATGACTTTGATTTTGTTGTTGGATCCTTCTATTTTGGCGGAGTTGATAGGGTAGGAGCAGTGGTTGATGATGCCGTAGGAATACCGTTGGAGTTGCTTGGCGAAGGAGCGTACCAAGGGGTAGCGGATGGTTCGTGCCAGGCGGCACCAATCGTTTAGAGCTTTCTGGGCGTTGTGAGGTAATCGGTAGGTCCAGAGGGTTTTGAGTTTTTCTTTGAGAATGTACAGCTTGGCCAGGGTTTTGTTTAGTGCCAGGAGGCGGTTGAGATGCTGACGGGCTTTTTGGGATTTGATTCGGTGTTTGTTCATCAAGAGCAAGAACTTGGAGCCCTTGAAGATTTTCCGTTGGGATTGGGAAGCCTTGCGGTATTCGAGATTGCGTACGGCGTCGATGACTTTGTTGAAACCGGCCACGACGTGGTAGAGGTCGAAAACGATCTTGACGTGGGGGGTGAACTCTCGGATGGCTTTGAGGTAGGGGTCCCACATGTCCAAGGCAATAGCTTCCAGACCCAGGAGCTGTTCCGGACTCATCAGCTGGAAGAAAGAAGCCAGGGTCTCGTAACTCCTGCCCTCTCCCATCCAGACAATCCGTCCGGTTTGGTAATCCAAGACCACGGTCATATAGAAGAAGCGTTTCTTGATGGCGATTTCGTCTATCGCCAAGATCTGCAGTCCTTCGAGCTTGGGGCTCCCGAATTTCGCTTCCAAGAAAACCTTGTCGATTTCCTTGATGGTTTTCCAATCCAGCCCCAGATGTTCCGACACCTCCTGGATGGTCATCACCTGGCAGAGTTCGTGGATGTAGGTGGCCATTCTTTTGGTCACCCGTTGGTAAGGATGGAAAAACTCGAGATCCTCCACCCGGGTTTTCTGGCATGTGGGACAGAAAACCTTGCGATACCGACAGCGGAGAAAAACCGTCTGTCGAGCCAGATCCAGGTCCCGGATCGCCCTTTCCTCCCATCCATGCAGAACCGACGTAGGACCGCCGCAGAAATGACAGATCGGGCGGAATTGTTTGCTCGGCCTCATATGGATAAATACCCGATTCTCGGCCAGAAACTCCTGCCCCATCAACTTTACTCGACGAAAGGGAAAATATGGTGCTACACTGAGTCGGGACATAGGCAGCCTCCTTTTGGTTTGTGGCCTTCCAACACCCACAACCTACAGGAAGTTTCGCCTTATGTCCCATTTCTTTCGACTTCATCCTCTACCCACTAAAATGGAGAAGAACCGTTTTTCTGGATTCCCGTTCCCCGATTAAACAATTCGAGGACAAGTTTCACGGGAATGACATTTTTTTCTCTGCTTCTCACTTTTCTCTCAATTCTTTTCCTGAACTTTTAACTTTGAACCTTAAACTTTAAACTTTGAACTTTGAACGGATTTCCCATTCGTCAACCTGTCCGACGAAGCTTTAGCGAAGTTGGATCGTAAATCGTCAATCTAATTTAAGAATTTCCCTGACCTGTTTGACCTTGGCTTCCAGGTTGAGCATAAAAGCCCGGTAAGGCTGGCTGATTTTCTTGTTCTCGAAGTATCTCTCCTTCAGGGTTTGGACCACCTCGCGGGTTTCCTGTCCTTTCCGGAAAAGATCCGTAATCTCGTCCTGAAAGGCCCGGGTGGATTCGAGGGAACGGAGGAAGTAGGATCGGGCCTCGTCCCCGGCGATTATTCCCCCGTGGGCCAGGCCCACGTATTTTACCTGGAGGCGGGAGAGGCGTTCCAGGGAGGCCACGTAATCAGGGAAGGAGGCGAGGAATTCCGGCATGATATTGCCGTCGACATCGGGCACGCCGCCGGCTTCCGCGCAAAAAACGGCCTGGTCCCCGGGAAGGTAAAAAGAGAGCGAACAACGGGTGTGCCCCGGGGTAGCGAAAACCTGGATTTCCGTTCCCAGACCGAGATCGAGGATTTCCCCGTCCCGCAGAATCCGGTCAACCGTGATTCCGGTGAAAGCGACGTCTTCTTCGAGGTGCGCGGCCCGTTCCAGATCCTGATTGAGGGAGCGGATCAGCTCCACCGCCCGGGGATTTTGAAAGATTTGACTGGCCACCTCGGAGGCCCCGATTTTCAAACCGGGAATCTTCCTTTGCAGATAGGGGGTGGAACCGGCATGATCGAAATGGGAATGGGTCAAAAGATTCCAGCGCAGCCGTTTTTCGTCCCCCAGGGACTGTTTCAGGTCGGAAAGGATAATGGGCCCACCGATGGACATGCCCGCGTCGATCAGGGCGTTTTCCCGGCCCCGGATGAGGAAAACCTGCTGGACTAGGTTGCCCAGGAAGAAAAAGCGGGGGGTAATCTCTCCCGTTGAGCTGATTAACATTTTTTCCCCTCTGCTTGTCCCCGGCGGAAGAAAATCGTCAGGAATAAGGCGAAAAAACAAAAGGCGGCGGTGATTAAATAGGCCGAGTGGTAAGAGCCCAGCCGGTCAAAGGCGAACCCATAAGCCCAGGCTCCCAGGCCGCCCGCGAGTCCCCCGGACATGATCAGGCCTCCATAGAGCGAGCCGGTGAGCCTGCGCCCGAAGAGGTCTCCCACGAACACCGGGAAAACCGCCAGGGGTAATCCGTAAGCGATCCCGAAAATCACCGCAAAGCCGTAAAGTTCGGCGCGGCTCTGGGTATAAACCCCGAGGATCATGGCCAGGGCCAGACCGAAGAGCGCCAGGGCGATGAAAGGAAGCCGGCCCCAGCGGTCCGAAAGCCAGCCTCCCAGAAGCCGGGATCCGGAAGCGCACAGGGTTTGCAGGGAAAGGGCCAGGGCGACCAGTCCACCGTCCAATTTTAAATCCTTGGTTCCCCAGAGAAAGAAATGGGTCAGGACCCCGCAGACGGCCAGGGACCAGGCGAAGTAGAAGATGAAGAGCAGGATAAAGTTAAGGGAGAAGAAAGAAGAGAGCAGTTCCGAAAAGGGTGGATGCGGTTCGGGCGCGAACGGAGCAGCCCCTTCCCGGTTGATCCCGTCGGGGTGAAGACCGATGGATTCCGGGCTATTGCGGATCAGAAGGGCGGCCAGGGGGACAACCAGGACCCAGACGAAAATCCCGATGACCTTGGCCCCGGTCTGCCAGTTGAAAGCTTGAATGAGATGGTTGGCGGCCGGGGCGACGACCGCCAGGCCCAGTCCGGAGCCGAAGGCGACAATCCCGGTCGCCAGGCCGGCTTGACTCTGAAACCATTTCCGGGCCAGGGCCAGGTTGGGACCCAGGTAGGCAAAAGCCAGGCCGACCGAGGTAATGGTGCCGAAGGTCAGATAAAGCCCGAACAGGCTTTGGGTGGAGGCGAACAGCCAGAGCCCCAGCCCCATCAGCAATCCCCCGATGCTGAGAACAATCCTGGCCCCCACCCGGTCCAGGAGAATCCCCACCAGGGGGGAGATAAAGGCGTAAAGGATATTATTCAGGCTCATAACCCCTCCCAGCTGGGAGCGGCTGAACCCGAATTCCTCGGAGAGGGGTTTCATGAAGATGGGGAAGGAGTAGCGGGAGGCGGTGGCCATGAAAATAGCCACGAAGGAGCAGGCCACTACCACCCAGCCGTAATAAATGCCGCGTTTCATTATAAACAAAATTGACGATTGACGATTGACGATTGTAGATTGGAGAAAATATAAAATCCGTATTCTCTGTTATTAATTCGTTTTATTATAATTTATATTTCTTTTTATTTTTGGTTTTCACTCGTCAATCTACAATCGTCAATCGTCAATTCTTTTTCATTCGTCAATTCTATGTTGGTTTTCACTCGTCAATCTACAATCGT
>JAPLIW010000814.1 GCA_026388915.1 Deltaproteobacteria bacterium | reverse complement strand
GAAGCCTTTTCCGAGATGGTCCGGGTTTTGCGACCGGGGGGCAGCCTGATCTTCACCACCACCATCACCCGCGCCGCGCCTTCCATCGCCTTCAATGCCCACCGGATTTACAGCCACCCCATACTGCAATCCTTCTGCGTTGGTCTGACCTGCGTGGAGGAGAAGTTCTACAGCCATGAAAAGAAGGGGTTCTGTTCTTTCAAAGAAGTTACTGACAAACCCCGGTGGTGGGACGTATACTGCGGATGCTGGAAGAAGGGATAGAGCATTGAACAATGGTCAATGGTCATTGATCAATGATCAATGGATAATGATGAATGGACGACTGATCCCTGACTACGGATTATTTTATTACCATCTGAATTTTCTGCAAAAATAGGCGTTCATCTGCGTCCCATTCACTCACGCAAGTTGGGACAGGAATTCTTTGACCTGGTATTCCCACTCTTGGGTTACCAGGTTGACTTTGGTTTTTCCATCCTCCACGCAGACCGTGGCGTTCACATACCCTCCGCCTCCCGAAAAGGATATGCATGAGGGATTCTCTTCAGTGACTTCCAGCCCCTGCCCTCCTTTTCCGAAATATCTCTTCAGCCGGGCCATCAATTCTTCCGGCTTCAACCTGCTTTTTCCTTCGATGTTGATCACCTTGGATCCCCCCCTCCAAAAGATAACCTATGGTTTTCTCCCAGTTGTAACCTAACAATCCGCCTCTATTAAGTTTAGATGATCTTCCTCGCTCCTGGATCCTGATTCCTGGTTCCTGATTCCTGAATCCTGACTCCTGCTTCCTCTCGCCTTTCCCTGCACCCTGCACCCTGTTTATTCTTTGTTCAACTCCATGGCCTTCTGAAACGCCTTCCCCATATCCGGCAGCCGGGTGATCTCCGGAACGACCTGGATGTAGCGGATGATCCCCTTTTTATCCACCAGCACGACGGAGCGGGCCAGGAGCATGGTCTTCTCGGTCAGGAGTCCCGTGCCCTTGCCGAATTCTCCCTCCTTGTAATCCGATAAATATTGGATGTGGGTCAGCTTGGCTTCCTTGGCGAAGCGCTTCTGGGCAAAAGGGGTGTCCCGGCTGAGGGTGATCCTCCGGATCTCTTTGGGCAGCTTTTCCCCCTCTTCCCCCAGGTAATGAGTCTGCTCCTCACATACCGGGGTGTCGATAGAAGGAACAATGCTGAGGAAAAGGACCGCCCCTTTCTCCTTTGAAAGGTCCACGTCCTTCATGGTCATGGCGTCCACCAGGTTCACCGAGGGCAAAGACTTCCCGGCAGAAACGGGCGTACCCAGGAGCTGAAAACGGGCTTCCCCCCGGGTTACCGAAGTTCCCGGGTCGACGGATTTGCTCTCCATTGGTATTTTCGCCTTAAACCCTGCGCATCCGAAGCCAAGGGCCATAAAAACTATGGGGAAAATCCAAAAAGACTTCAAATTCCCGGCAACCATTTTTCCTCCTTTCTCAATCTTTGGCAAATTCCAAATGCTTTATAAACCGCCCGAGAAGAAGAAACCGCTCACCCCTTTCCCCCGGCGGTTTGGGAGTATATCGGAACCTCAACCTGATTCGCTGGCATCTAAAGATTACCAGGGGTTGATTTTACTGCGAGGGTATTTATATTATAAGAGATGAAGAATTCAAAAAAAACGTTTTTATTCGCTATCCTGAAAGGAAAAAAGACAGCTCTGCTGATCACCCCAAAAACCCGGATAGAAACGAATTACGGAGGTAAATTCCATGAATAAAAAGATTATTTTAGGGGTTGCGGCCCTTTTCCTGTTTACGGGATGCGCCGCTTTTGAAAGCTTGGAAGTAAAGGAGCAGAAATACGGAAAATCGGCTCCGGTCATCCACCAATACTTCGCCTCCCAAGTCATGAGACAAGGGGATACCTGGAAAATATATCTGAGAGCTTCCGACCCCGATGGCGACATGAAAACCATCATTGCTTATTTCGAAAGAGGGGTTGGCGGGGGTACCACGGCCGTTTCCCACACCCGAATCAAGGAAAATGACCGCCAGGAAATGAACGGTTATTTATACTGGTACCCGGGCCCTGACTTGGATGGTTTTCCCGAAATGGTAATGACCCTTCAGATCCAGGATATGGCGGGGCATTTCAGCAATCCCGTTTCTTTGCCTTTGAGAATGCAACTTTCGGGCTCCCAGGAGTCACCCCCTGAGGGCGCATTCCAGGAGAAAGATCTGGGTCCGGTCATGATTACCCTTCAACCCAAGGGCGGGAATGGCGGCCCCTGAAGCAGGTTGAACCGTAGGGAAGAAGAGACTGGGGGGTCTACGTGCTGGAAATTGACGGCTCCAAACATTCCGGAAGCGGGACTCTCCTGCGCTATTCCGTAGCCTTAGCCACCTTGCTGTCCAGCCCTCTCCATATGACCCATATCCGGGCGAATCGAGAAAAACCCGGGTTACGCCCCCAACACCTTCAGGCTTTGCGGGCCTGTTCTTCCCTATCCGGCGGGGAAATCCAGGGGGCCGAAGTTGGATCAGCGGAAATTTACTATCAACCGGGAAAATCCCTGAAGCACGGGGATTTCCGGTGGGACATCGGGACTGCCGGCTCCACCACCATGCTGGCCTTCACCCTGATTCCCCCGGCCCTTTTCGCGAAAGGCCCTTCTCGTTTTACCCTCACCGGAGGACTCTTCCAGGACTCCGCCCCCAGCGCCTTTCACATGCAAAGAGTGCTCCTCCCTATTCTGCGGAGAATGGGGGTGGAGGCACGCATCGAAATCCTGCGGCCGGGGTACCCCCCCAGGGGGCAAGGATGCCTTCAGGTGGAAACCAATCCCCTGAGTGGAAGCCTTACCCCCCTGCACCTGACCGAACAGGGAAGGGTGAAGGAAATCCAGGGGGTATCCCTTGCCTCCCACCTGGGGGAGGGAAAAGTAAGCGCAAGGATGGCCGAAGAGAGCCGGCGGCTGCTGGATAAGCATGGATACCGGCCCATCATCACCACCCTCGATGATCAGGATGCCGCCCAGAAAGGAGCAGCCTTGTGCCTTTGGGCGGAGACCGGCACGGGTTGCCTGCTGGGCGCGGACCAGGCTGGCGCCCCCGGCAGGCGGTCGGAGTTGATTGCTCAATTCGTGGTCTCTTCCCTCCTCGAGGATCTGGCCACCCAGGCCACCACCGACCGCCATCTGGCGGATCAATTGATTCTCTTCGCCGCCCTGGCCAAAGGGACCAGCCGGTACCTGATTCCCCGGATGACCGACCATGTCCGGTCCAATCTCTGGCTGGTGGAGGAGATTCTGGGAGTGAAAACGGAGTTGAAAGGGAATATACTGACCATTGAAGGGATCGGGTTTCAAAGAGCGCATTAAAGAGG
>JAPLIW010000806.1 GCA_026388915.1 Deltaproteobacteria bacterium | reverse complement strand
CGGATTCAGGAAGAGCTTCGGAAAAGGCTCCGGCTCAGGCCGCCGAGAGCGCCCCTCAAAACGATCGCCGCCGCGGATGTCTCTTACAACCTTAACGATAAAAAAATGTACGCCGCCTTTCTCCTCTTCTCCTACCCTGATCTGGCGGTTCAGGAAAGAGCCTTCGCCCGAGGAACCGCCTCTTTCCCCTACATCCCGGGCCTTCTTTCGTTCCGGGAAGGGCCGCCCCTGGTGAAGGCTTTTTCCAAACTCAAAACCCGTCCCGACCTGATATTGATGGACGGCCAGGGAATCGCCCACCCGCGCTCCATGGGGATTGCCGCTCACATGGGAATCCTCCTGGACCTGCCCTCCATCGGCTGCGCCAAAAGCCGCCTTTTCGGAAAGGAAGCGGAACCCGGACTGGAGCAGGGAAGCTTTGTTCCTCTGATGGAGGGGGAGCGAACGGTAGGGATGATCGTGCGGACCCGCGCCGGGGTGAAACCCGTTTATGTCTCTCCCGGGCACAAGATGGATATGCAAGGCAGCGTGCGAATGGTCCTCTCCCTTTGCCGGGGGTACAGGATTCCCGAGCCGCTTCGTCAGGCCCATATTTTGGTGAATCAACTACGGGAAAAAGAAAAAAGGCATTTTTTGCCACAGAGGGCACAGAGCAATTAGAGATCGGGTATAATAAACGCGCTTCTTCCCCTCCCCCTTCAAGAGACTGTGTCGTAATGGGAAAAACGCCGTCATTCCCGCGAAAGCGGGAATCCAGGTCCTTGAAATTGTTGTTGTCTCCAACTAACTGGATGCCCGCCTCCGCGGGCATGACGAATTATGACACAGTCTCTCAATGGGGGAGGGTTTCGTCGTGAGCTCAGCCGAACGGTCCGGGTGGGGGTGTGCAGGGGGCTGCGATCCCTCACTTTCATAGGAAATGGGGAATTGGCATGCAGAAAAAAAATCTGGGGAAAACCGGTTGGTCTGTATCCATCATCAGCTTCGGAGCGATTAAACTTCCTCGAATCAGCTTGAAGGAATGCGAGCCCCTCCTCAACCGGGCGCTGGACTCGGGGATCAATTATATCGACACCGCGGACTGTTACGGGGACAGCGAGGAAAAGATAGGTCAGGTTTTAAAGAAAAGGCGCAAAGAATTTTATCTCTCCACCAAGGTGGATGAACGGGACGGGCCGGGTGTGCGGGCCAAGCTGGACCGATGCCTCAGACGGCTGCAGACCGAATGGATCGATCTTCTCTTCTTCCACGACGTGCGAGGGGGGGAATACGAAAGGATCTTCAACACCGGCGGGCTGGAAGAACTTTTGAAGGCCCAAAAGAAGGGGGAAATCACCCACCTCGGAATCAGCATTCACAACAACCTTACCATGATGCGGCAAGCCGTCGAATCAGGGGTCTTTTCCGTCTTGATGGTAGCCTACAGCGCCCTGGACGAGGACCGCCTCACGGCCGATCTTCTCCCTCTGGCCGCTTCCAGGGGAGTCGGCCTGGTTGCCATGAAGCCTTTGGCGGGGGGCAGGCTGGGGAATATGCCTCCCCGAGGTTGGAACAAATCTCTTTTCCAGGGAGAGTCCCCCGCTCAGATCGCCCTTCGTTACGTCCTGTCGAATCCCCACATCACTTGCGCCATTCCCGGTATGATGGCCCTGAATGAACTGGAAGAAAACCTCCGGGTCGGAAAGACCCCGAGGAAACTGTCGGCGGAAGAAATCAAGGAGTTCATGGCCATGGCCGCCGAGGCCGGGAAGGGGTTCTGCCGGAACTGCGGTTACTGTCTCCCCTGCCCCGAGGGCATTTCCATTCCCGATGTTTTCCGTTATGAAAGCTACTACCGCAATTACGGCCTGGAAGGTTGGGCCAAAGAGCAGTACCGGGTTCTAACCCCCGACGCCCAGGCCTGCTCGGATTGCCAGACCTGTCTGGATCGATGTCCTTATGGGGTTTCCATCCCCTCTAATTTGAAAAAGGCTCATAATCTTCTAATGGGCCAATAAGATGCGGCATTCAAAATGCTGAATTCGGAATTTTAATTCGCTTTCTTTCTTTCGATTCCGCATTCCGAATTCCGCATTTTTTCTATACGGGGCAGGCCTCATGTTTTACAGGGCGCTATTCAATTTCCGGGTCAGCGAGCTAAATCCCGTCCGGTTCATCTTCGCCGTCTTCATCTTCGGCTTTGCTTACGGCACTCGAAATCACATCATCGATATCCTTCCCGACGGGTGGCTGGGATACGATTATGTCCCTCTCCCGATCAACCTTTGCTGGACGCTTTTGACCTTTTTCGATCTTCTGGCGATCTTCCTTCTCCTCTCCTTTCCCTATGCCGGAATCATTCTTCCGGGCTTGATTATGGCCTCGGATATTGCCCTTAACACCGGAGTTACTGTATATTTTTACTATCAAACAGGCATCTTATCACCCGACCGCTTGCCCATGCAGATCGCCTTTGGAATATTTGTTTTCCTTACTTCACCCATAGCTTGGAAGACGGTCAAAAGGTCGAATCGGGATTGATAAGTATATTCTCGGACAAGGAGGAATGGAAAATGCTTAAGGAGGTCCAAGCCTATCTAACGAAACTCGGTGACTTGCGGAATCAGGCCAAAACCCTGCTGGAGGGATTGTCCCCGGAAGGTCTGGACTGGCGGCCCATTCAGGGAGAAGGCGAGCTGGCGACCAATTCCCTGGCGGTCATTGCCGTCCACCTGGCCGGATCGCAGATCTACTGGATGAAGGAGATCATCGGCCGAACGCCCATCAAGCGGGACCGGGAGGCAGAATTCGTCACGAAAGGAGCCAGCGTGGCCGATTTGAAGGCCGGGCTCGACGCAGCCGGAAAAGTTGCCGAAGAGGTTTTATCCCCGCTGACCGAAAACCAGTTGGAGGAGGGACGGAAGTTTCGGGATAAGCCGATTCCTGTCCGGGGAGGGATCCTTCAGGTCATCGACCACGTGGCCCAACACATCGGCCACATGCAGCTCACCCGCCAACTCTGGCTGGCCCAGATCGAAAAAATAGAGAGGCCCGTTTCGGAAGCCTAAAGCTATCGGGGCCTGGGCACGGCCATAAATTTACAAATTGGCAAAGAAAAACCTACGGTTGCAAACTTCTATGCCTAGAAAAGCCCCCATGGATTTGCTTGGGGTCCTCTATCGGAGGGCCCCAAGCAGACTGAAAGATTAAATTATTGACCTGTTTTTTGGGTTCTTCCATCCCAGGATCATGCGCTGACCCTTTCCGCCTTTCTGATATCATTTCATCAAATTTTTTCTGAAGCAATTCCTTCCAGCAATTGTCGCAGTTTCGCCAAAGATGCCTGACTGGCCTCATCCCCTCGAAGATGGGCAGAAAGAAAATGCGGATAGCTTTCATCTGAAATTAATTTCTTGAATTCCCCACCGATATATTCTTGAACATCCCGGTCGCCTTCTCTGAACTCCTTCTGAAAGGAAGGATATTCTACCAACACCGTAATAAGATCCTCGAGATCGGCACTGGCCATCAAATCTTCTAGGCCCCGCGATCGAAACGCTTCGAGCTTGGCAGCTACGAAGAAAACCGGGGTAATCGTTTTTAATACCCTCCCGCTCGGCAATCTTTTCATGATGGGGTTATCAAAAGCTTTCTTATACCATCTATTTGAAAACCCCAGAACACAGGAGTCCGTCGGAATTACATCCACTACGATCTCACCGCTGGCATAACGCCCGATGGGATCTCCCGGTCTCTCTTCAAACCCCTTTTTCTTTATTTTTTGGATGAATCCCATATATTTCCCGAAACTCTCGGCCTGAATTACGATATCTATGTCGTAGGTCGGGCGAAGGTCCGGAATCGTATCGATGTTCAAAATCAGAGCAGGCGAGCAACCGCCGACGATCATGATTTCATCAACCACATCGCCCAATTTATCGGCCAATAATTCGAGCTGTTGAATTATGTCCATTCATGTTCCCGAAAGATTATTTCTTTGAATATCGATGCGGCTATTTTTCTTTCCCTGGCCAGACCTACCCGTAAAGCGTCCGATAGGGCCAGCAGGTTATACAGGGAGGCGTCATTTTGGACCGCTACCGGGACCGATTTATAAATTGGCTTGATCGCCTGACCTCGGCTTTGGCCCCCTGGGAATGGCCAGACATAGTCAATTTTTCCCATTATCTTCTCTTTAAGGGGAGGAGCGGAATGAGCGGTCGGAATTCCGCGAGTTAATTCTCCTGGTCTTACTGGAAACACATATTGAAAGCCATGCAGCATAAATTCGAGGAAGGCTGTCTTGTTACATCTCCTCTCCAGAGGGTCAGCTAAACCCGCAAAGATAGAACGCCGGATGGAACTGCTCAGCTCCGACGGGCTTAGGCCCAATTCTTTGGCCAGAGGATGGATTTGGAATTTCTTGCCACCCAGGACTGCCAGCTTTAATAAAACCAATATATCTTGGCCTTTCATGATTTCCATTTTATTCGCAATTCGCGAATTGTGCAACTTATTTTTATCATTGGATAAACCTATTATGCAGAGGCCCTGATTCTAATTCGCAATAACTTACAAACCGCGAATTCTGACCAAATCAGAAAGCTGCCTTTGCCTAACCGAGGAAAAGGTCTTCGATGCCCTTGAGTGGCTGGCCGCCATGTGTTCCCACATCCCGGACAGGGGAGAGCAAATGGTGAGGTATTATGGATACTACAGTAATGTCTCCCGGGGAAAGCGAAAAGAAACCGAAGACGACGGGGTCGCCTGCATCCTCGAGGCGGATAAGAGTTCGAAGGAATACCGGAAGAACTGGGCCCGGCTCATTCAGAAAATCGGAGCCTGTCCCCGACTGGATCGGGGAAGGTCGATCCCCTGACCTGTCCGAAGTGCCGGGGAATCATGCGAATCATCAGCTTCATCGAAGACCGGGAGGTCATCAAGGCCATCCTGAAACACTTGGGCCTCTGGCTTGTCAAATCAAAGCCTACTCCCAAGGCCCATGCCCCACCTGCCCGGAACCGGAGCAAATCAGAGCAGGCGGGATACATCCTGGAAAATTTCTCTCAACTCTCCCTGAATGACGATCACCTTCATCGGGACCCTGACTATCCCTGGGAGGCATATCTTCAGTCTTAGGCAAAGATGGGGAATTGAGGGCGGAAAGAACCGGTGTGCCCGGATGAAGCCCCAAACGGCCTGAGGAGCGTCGCCGAATGGCTGAAAACGCGCCCCACCCACCGCTCTACCCCAATTCCCCCAAACC
>JAPLIW010000258.1 GCA_026388915.1 Deltaproteobacteria bacterium | reverse complement strand
TAGCGGGGCTGGCCCGGATGTTTCTTTTGAACCACCGGAAAAATCAGATTCCATGGCCTATTGGCGGGAGAACGTGAAAAAGGTGGAGGAGAGTCTGCCTTCCTATGAGGATACGCTCCGAATTCCCTTTGACGACGACGTCCCCTACGCCAATGAAATCGAGTCGGCCCGGGCCATTCAGTGGGAAGCGCAAAATATCGTCCGCAATGTCATGAACTATGTCCTCATGGGGAAGAGCGTCGAAAGCGAGCGGGTCAAACGGGTGGTAAATTCCATGGTGGACAGTATTCTGCGCAACCAGGACGCCCTCGTGAGCCTGACCCGGATGAGAAGCTTGGACGAATATACCTTCGTCCATTCCCTTGATGTCTGCATCCTCAGCCTTTCCCTGGCCCGCCATCTGAACCTGTCCCGGGAAGAGATGATGGAGATCGGAATCGGAGCCCTTCTCCACGATGTGGGGAAAATGAGACTCCCTACCCAGGTACTCAAGAAACCCGGCATTTTGAGTGAAGATGAATGGGTGGAGGTCCGAAAACACCCGGTTTACGGCTTGGAGATCCTGGAAGCCTCCCAGGAAATCCCCGATTCTTCCAAGCAGCTCGCTCTCCAGCATCACGAACGCTACAACGGCAGCGGGTATCCCTTTGGCCTTAAAGGAGACACCATCGGTACCTACGGCCAGATCACCGGGATGGTCGATTTTTATGACGCCATCACCTCCGAACGCCCCTACCAGAAAGCCATCCAGCCCCATGAAGCGATCCGACTGGTCTACGATAGGGGGGGAGGGGAATTCAACCGGTTGATGGTGGAACGATTCATCCAGTGCATCGGGATCTACCCTTTTGGGACGCTGGTGCTTTTGGACACGGAAGAAATGGGAATCGTCTGCGGGGTGAGGCCCGATGTTCTTTTGCGCCCCAAAGTCCTCCTTATCTACCAAAACTCCAGGACTCCTTATCCCGAGCCTTTCCTGGCCGATCTGACCGAAAAAGCCGACCATTCATCCTGGTACAAACGTTCCATCATCATGCCCCTCGATCCCTCCAAGTGGAACATCCGCGTGGATGATTACCTGGGAGATCTTAAGAGGACCCTGCGGGAGCAGGTAACCGCGGTACCCGCCATTTCATAGGTTTTCCCCCGTCCTTCCATCAAGATCGGCTCGAAAATCCAGGCAATTCGAAAGGTACTGAGAAAACTGGGTTCCCGCTTTCACGGTAAGGACGCCCTTCTCTCCTCATGACAAAACAATTTCTCCAGGGAGAAGGGGTATTGGGGCCGGACTAATCTCTGTTCTCCGGAGGGCTAACCGCAGATTGGACTGGGGCCGGGGGTCTGCGGGGCGTTTTCCTGCGGTCCATGACTTCGGCCAGGAAAGGCAGCAGCAGCGAACCTCCCGGCAGGAGGAATATGATCAGGATGGGAATGTACATGGCCAGTATCTTCAAATTCCGCTTGATCTCTTCTTTCTCTTCCGGGGTCCACTTCTCATCGGTGTTCCTCTGTTTCATCAAGAGATAGAGGAAACCCGATATCCGCTGGGCCTCCTGAAAAAACAGGGCCTTGTGCTTGATCAGTAGGCCTTTCAGAAATGCCCGGATAATCGAGATCACCGAGATCACTGAAGCCCCCCGGAGGGTTTTTTCAACGCGCCGGACATCCGGTCAATGGCTTCCCGCAGCATCTTGCGCGGGCAGGCGAAATTCAGGCGGACGAATCCTTCTCCGCCCCTTCCGAATTCACCCCCGTCATTGAGGGCCACTTTGGCCTCCTTCAGGAAAAATTCGAAAGGATTCCCCTGAATCCCTGCGTTGCGGCAGTCCAGCCAGGCAAGATAAGTGGCTTCCATCCGGCTCATTCGCACACCCGGGAGTTTTTCCGGCACGGCCCGGTAAAGAAAATCCCGGTTCTCCTTCAAATAGGCGATGACCTGATCCAGCCACTCTTTCCCGTCCCGGTACCCGGCCAGCGCCGCCACCTGCCCCATGATGTTCAACCCGGGGTTCAGCCCCAGCGTTGTTTTTCTCCAGCTCCTTGCCAACTCGGGGCTTTGAATCATGGCAAAACCGCACCGCAGCCCCGCCAGGTTGTAGGTCTTGCTGGGAGCCATGAGGGTGATCGTCCGGTTCGCCACTTCCGGGCTGAGGGAGGCAATGGGGATGTGCCGGAAGCCCGGGAAGACCAGGTCACAGTGAATCTCATCCGAGCAGATGATCAGCCTGTGGCGCAGGCAGATCTCGGCCATTTTTCCCAGTTCCGCCCGGGTGAAAACGCGGCCTACCGGGTTGTGGGGGTTGCACAGGATGAAAATTTTGGTTTGGGGGGTGATGGCCTTTTCAAAAGCTTCGAAATCCACTTCATAGGTGCCTCCTTTTTCCACCAGAGGAGGATCAACGAGGGCTCGCCCGTGCTGGACCGGGTCTTTCACAAAGTGAGGGTAAACCGGGGGTTGGACCAAAACCCCTTCTCCGGGATCCGTAAAGGCCTGGATGGCGAAGTTCAGCCCCGTAACCAGCCCGGGCAGGTAATGAATTTCTTCGTCCCGGATCTCCCATTCATACAGGCCTTTCAACCGTTCCAGGATCGTCTCGCATAACTCTCCCAAAGGCATGGCATAGCCGAAGAAGGCGTGATTTACCCGCGAATGAAGGGCCTGGAGGATGGGCTCGGCGGAGACAAAATCCATGTCCGCCACCCATAGGGGTAAGACATCGTCTCCGTATTTCTTCCATTTGGCGCTGTCGCTCCCCCGGCGGTCCCGGAGCGTGTCGAAATCATATTGCATAAGAGCTTTCCTTTACTACAGTGCCTCAAGTGCCTTAAGTGTGCTCAAGTGATTCAAGTTAAAAGTGACTAAGGTTTTAGAAAACGGAAGCCTGATACTATTGCTGTGTATTTCATTCCGCATTCCGCAATCAAAAAGTGCCCAGAGTCCATAAAAGGGCAAACAACATGTTGCCCGCTGCCGGTTGCCCGTTCCCAGTTCCCTGTTGCCAGCTATAGACAAAAACAGGCAACCGGAAACTGTGAGCCGGCAACCCTTTTTATTTTGCATCCTGCATTCGGAAGATTTACCCTGTAATCCTAAAAAGAGCAAGAAAAGAATAAGGGAAAGGGGGCGAAGATTCGAGGGAATTCAGGGGAAGGGGCAAGGAAGGGTTATTGCTCACCAACCGCCAAGGATTCCCTTGGCGCCAAGCGCCATACGGGCGATACGCCACGTGAGCCAGCTCGGCGGCAGCCATTTCAACAAACGCCAGGGGCGAAGAGCGATCAAGAAGGCCGCCACCCCGCCCAAAAGCATCGGGTTGCTCCCCAGGTAGCGCGCCGCCGCCCAACCCTGGTCTACCACCGCCAGAGGCCCGCGCCAGGATGCCAGCGCCTGCGACAGCTCGGCCCGCTGGGCCGCCACCCTGGCCACCAAGGCGGCCCGTTGTTCGGCTAATTCAATCAACTTTGAATTCATGAACGTGTTGTCAAATGCTCGCGGTCCTTGGCCAATTCCTCCAGGCTTGCGGCAAAGGGGCGGGGTTTAGCTCGAACCTTAACCATCACCACCCGACCGGCCAGCGCCGCGACAAGGAGGAAGAGAACCGCGGGAATGCCCAGGGCCAGAAGCGGATGGGTGTCCCAGAGCGCGAACACCAGGAACAACGTGGCAAACACAACCCCGATGCCCGCGCAGAACATGGCCGCCAGACTCCACGTGAGGATGGAGCTGACGTGCACCCACTCCTCTTCGAGGTCGACGGAGAAAAGCTCCAGTCGGGTGTGGGCGACGGCGAGGAGGGTGGCCGCCAGCGCCTTCACCGACTCGAAGAGCCCTCCGGGGCGACTTGAGCTGGGACCCTGCGCTGAAGAGACCATGAATCCGGATCAGCGACGGGTAATCAGAAGGCCAAACACGAAGCCCGCCAGCGCTCCGATCCCCACGGCCTTCCAGGGCTGGGCGTGCACGAATTCGTCGGTCGACTTGGCGGTCGACTTGGCGGCCGATTTGGCCTTGTCTATCACCACCTTGCCCTCCTCGGCGATTCGGGCTTTGGCCGTCTTCAAGGATTCTTCCGCCTTGGCGCGCACCGACGCGATCTTATCCCCTGTCTGGTGAGCGGTGGCCTTCAGCAGCTCTTCCGCGTCGCCCACCACCGCCTTCAGGTCTTCCATCAATTTTTCTCTCGTTGCTGTCCCCGTTGCTGTCGTCGATTCCGTCATCGCCTTCTAAACCTCCCCCTCAGAATCAAGTGGGAAACCCACTTTTCAAGATAAAAAGAATTCTGGTCGATTCAAAGGGCGCCCCGATTTCCCCGAACCCTCGCGCCCGAACATCGC
>JAPLIW010000665.1 GCA_026388915.1 Deltaproteobacteria bacterium | reverse complement strand
AAATAATTGGACGCGGATGAACACGGATGAACGTGGATTTTGGGATAATAAAAACAAAGCAGATCATGGAACACAGAAAAACACAACGCGGCAGAGCCGCAACCCAAAACAGGTCATGCTTCTGGAAAATTCTTGCTCAGCGTTATGGGTGACCCCAGAAATCCCCCCTTCGCCCCCCTTTTCCAAAGGGGGGTTGGGGGGGATTTCAGAGACCCGTTTCCCAACCAGATATTCTTTACAAAATTTAGAGAGTCTGCACGCAAGGAGTACACAGATTTTCAACGAACTTGATTCCAAGCACCTTTGGAATATCTTAATAACACTGACACTTTGAAAGGAGGATGAGTCATGGACTGGAAGTATCCGATCAGCCGAAGGGATTTTTTGAAGCTCACGGGGGTGATGAGCGCAACGATGTTCGGCGCTCCGATCTGGGGCGAACGCAATCTGGCCTGGGGCCAGGACAAAGGGGTCTTTGAAGAATTCGGGACCGCCTACAGCGAGACCATTGTAACGCTGGACCCCCAGAACACCACGGCCCTGGGCAATGGGCTCCTGAACCCCTATCTGTTTGACTTCCCCCTCGACCGGGATGGACAGACGAATGAAATGGTCCCCCAGGCGGCGACCGGTTGGGAAGCGAAGAGCGATACCGTTTGGCGTTTACATATTCGCCAGGGAATCAAATTCTGGAACGGCAACCCTCTTACCGCCAAGTCAGTTGCCTTCACCCACAACCGGATCCTGGACCCGAAGTTTGTCTCTCCCCAGCGGAACTGGTACGTGCAGATTGATAAAGCCGTGGTCGTGGACCCCTACACCGTGGACATCCTCTGCAAGACGCCCTTCCCGGCCTACCCGGCGATGTTGAGCAACCTGCCGATCCTGGATGAGCAATTCTACGGCTCCCACGACCTGGATCACACCACGGCCAATCCCATGGGGTCGGGGCCGTTCATCTTCAAGAAATGGAACCGGGGAATCGGGGTGGAGATGGAGGTCAACAAGAATTACTGGATGCCGCCGCCTCCCATTAAAGTCCTGAAATACTACGGCATCCAGGAAGCGGAAACGCGGACTGCATCCCTGCTTTCCGGCCAGACGAAAATCATTTCCGGCATTCCTCTCGACCATTTCGAAAGAATTCAGAAGGCCGGACTCCGGGCCGAAGGGAAGCCGGGACCCCGGATCGTTTTCGGCGCCTTTAACCAGAAGATCAAACCCTTCGACGACATGCGGGTCCGGCAGGCCTGCAACTTCGCGGTCGATAACCGCAAGATCATGAATGTCTTCATGAAGGGCATGGGAGAGGTGATGAACCAGCCTCTGGGGTCCGCGATTTTCGGGCATAACCCGAAACTGCCTTTTTATGATGTGAACCTGGACAAAGCCAAGAGCCTGATGCGTGATGCGGGATATCCGAACGGCTTTCCCCATCCGGTCACGCTGGAGCTGGTCCCCGGTTACGCTTTGAACCTGCTGGAGATCTGTGAGGCGGTCGGTTACGATCTCCGGAGGATCGGAATCCAGGTGAAGGTCCAGCCCCGGGAGAACGCCGATTTCCGGGCCCGGAGGTCGGCGGCCACGGGCGATCCCAATTTCGGTCCTCTCTTTGCCGGTTCCTGGGGGGTTGCTTCTTTCGACGCCTCGAGCTATCTCCCCCTCCTTCTGGATCGCAAGGGGGCTTACGGCCGCAATTATGACGAGAAGGGGGAAAAATGGATCGAGAAGACCAACAGCATCGTGGACAAGCAGAAACGCCTGAAGGAGCTCCATGACCTGGAAGCCTATTTCCACGAACAGTGCCCCTTCATCTGGCTGCACGTCCAGCCCAATACCTACGCCATGAGCACGGATCATGATTTCAAGGCGCGCGTGGACGAGAGACTCACGATAACGAATATGAAGAAGATCAAATAGAAAAGCAATGGCCGTTTGAGGGTATGGGAAAAGAGAGAAAATGTGGGGGCGGTTCTCGAACCGCCCCCACAGCCGGACGCAGGAAATGAAGAAATATCTAATCAGACGTCTCTTGAGCGGGATTGTGGTTCTCTGGCTGGTGCTCACCCTGGTGTTCATCCTGATTCATTCCGTGCCGGGAGACCCGGCGCAAATCATCGCCGGAGACCTGGCGGATGCCAAGACGGTCGCCGATATCCGGACCAAGCTCGGCCTGGACCAGCCGCTCTGGAAGCAGTACTGGAACCTCCTCCGGGGAGCCATGACCGGAGACATGGGGGTTTCTTTCTCCTACCGGTACTCGGCCTTCCGGGTGGTCATCGAACGCCTGCCGGCCACGGTGGAACTCACCCTGGTGGGAGCCATCATGGCCATTCCCATCTCCATCGCCCTGGGAATCGTGAGCGCCGTGAAGAGAAACTCGGCTTTGGACCATATCGCCAAGATGATCACCCTCTTCGGGATCTCCACTCCCAGTTTCTGGCTGGGAATCATGCTGATCCTGATTTTCTCGGTGAACCTGCAGCTGCTTCCTTCCATGGACAAGAGTTCTTATTTCCTGCCGGGAGCGATCTGGGCGGCCCTGACGGGAAAGCCGGGCGCATTGTGGCAATGGGCGCGGCACATCATTCTGCCGGCCATCACGCTGGGAGCCTGGTTTACGGCCCTGATCGCCCGGATGACCCGGACGGAGACGCTGGAGAACCTCAACCGGCCTTTTACCCTGACGGCGCGCTCCAAGGGAGTCTCTCAGCTGCGGATCATCTGGGACCACGTTCTTCCCAATAGCCTGATCCCGATCATTACGATTGCGGGGATTCAGATTGGTATCCTTCTGGGAGGGGCCATTGTTACGGAATCGGTATTCATGTGGCCCGGGATGGGGCGGGTCATGATCGATGCGATTTTCGCCAGAGATTTTCCCATCATCCAGACGGCCACGCTGATTTTTGCGGTGATCTGGGTGGCGATCAACCTCTTGATTGACCTGATCTACGTGGCCATCGACCCGAGGATCAAACTGGGCTGAGGAGAGGCGAGATGAGATGGTGGGTTGAATTGCGAAAAAACCTCATGGCCCAGATTGCCGTCGTCTGCGTCATTTTCGTGGTCTTCATGGCCCTGATGGCGCCGGTCTTCGGGTTTGACCAGCGGGCCGACGAAGGAGACCTGGAACTCAGGAAACTTCCCCCTTTCTGGCATGAAAAGGGGAGTATAAAGTACCCCCTGGGATGCGATGCCCAGGGCAGGGACATCCTTTCCCGGATTATCTATGGGGCCCGAACCTCCTTTTTTATAGCCCTGGTAGCGGTCAGCATCGCAACTTCGGTGGGCATGATCATTGGCCTTATCGCCGGATACTACGGAGGGAAAATTGATGACCTCATCATGCGGATCGTGGATGCGGTGATTTCCATCCCCGGACTCCTCCTCACCCTGGTGGCGGTCACGCTATGGACCCCCGGAGTCCTCAACGTAGCGATCTTCATCGGATTAACCCACTGGGTCTGGCAGGCGCGCACGGCGCGGAGTAAAATTCTGTCCCTCCGCGAAGAACCGTTCATCATCGCCGCGAGGGTTTCGGGCGCCAGCGACCTCCGGATCATCTTCCGCCACATCATTCCCAACATTCTGACCACGATTGTGGTCGTGATGACGACCCAGATCGGCTACATGATCATCGTGGAAAGCTCCCTGTCCTTCTTCGGCATGACCGGCAGCACCATCTCCTGGGGTTGGGATATCTCCCAGGGCCGGGACTACCTCTCTACCGCCTGGTGGATCACCTCCATGCCGGGAATCGCCATCCTCATCACGGTCATCTCTTTTAACATCCTGGGAGACTGGCTGAGGGACGTACTGGACCCGCACCTTAGAGTATGACCCCGATTGCGGATTGCGGAATGCGGATTTCGGAATTGAAAATCTAAAATCTGAGGTCGGCAATCTGCCATCTCTTCTTATTACTACAGCGAATCTTTTGGAAATAATGTCGCTGTGCCTGGCAAAAAAGTACTTCCCCTCCCTCCGTCATACCCGCGGAAGCGGGTATCCAGTGGTTTTTTTGGTTTTTATTGAGCCAAATCTATTTCCTGGATTCCCGTTTTCACGGGAATGACGAAAGATTCGCTGTAGTATCATCCCTCCAGAATAAACTTTTCCCGCGTGTGCTTCCTTTCTTTTCCCGGGAACTCGATCGTCGGTTCGGTAATGTCTTCTTTGATGAACTGGGAAGAAGCGCCTACGTCGCTGGGATAAACGATGTTTTCCAGGGTGGCCAGCTCCACGCTGATCCCCACGGCGAGCGAACTCTCCAGCATTCCTCCGATCCAGGCCGGAATCCCGTTGTCCCGGGCCAGGTTGTGGATGTCCAGGGAAGATTGGAGTCCTCCCACCCGCCCGTGCTTGATGTTCACGTAGCGGCAGGATTTCAGTTCGATCGCCAGCCGCAGGTCCCGTATACTCTTGATGGACTCATCCAAACAAATCGGCGTCTGCATTTGCGCCTGAAGCTTGGCATGCTCAAGCAGGTCATCATAAGGAAGGGGCTGCTCGATCATGGCCAGCCCCAGTTTGTCCACCTCCTTGAACATGGGCAGGTCGTCCAGGGTGAAACTGGAATTGCAGTCGATGTGAAAAGTGTGCTTGGGGAAGTTGGCCCGAACCGGTTTGAGCATCTCCAGGCCCCAGCCCCGGGCGAATTTCAGCTTGGTCCGCTTGTATCCCATATCAATGCCCTTCTGAATGGCTCCCATGAGCATGTCCAGATTCTCTTTAATGCCGTGAGCGATACCCGCATCGACGCCCCGGC
>JAPLIW010000770.1 GCA_026388915.1 Deltaproteobacteria bacterium | reverse complement strand
CACCGGAGGAAGCGGAGGTGCTGCTTTTCCTCAGCCCGGTACTTCCGCAGCCTGCTTCGTCCATAGCCGCTAAGGCCGGCCGGGAGACAAAGGAAACGGAGGAAATCCTTTTCCGGATGTCCCGGAAAGGGTTGATTTTCCGCCTGAGCCCTCCCGGGCAGCCCAACCTGTATTTCCTCATCCCCTGGGTGATCGGAATCTGGGAATTCCAGTTGAAAAACTTGAACCCGGATAATATCAAGCTGTTCGAGAAATATTTTGAAGAAGGAATGACCGAGGAGAGAAAGAAGGCCAAGACTGCGGGGTTCCGGGTGATCCCCGTGGAAAAGGAAATCCAGGCCATGACGGAGATTCAATCCTACGAGAAAGTCTCGACGATCATCGACTCGCACGCCCGGTTCGGGGTGGCCGAATGCATTTGCCGGAAAGAGAACCGGATGCTGGGAAAAGGATGCGACAAGCTCCTGGAAGCCGGCATGATCTTCGGCCCGGCCGTGGACGACTACGTGGAGAATGGTTTCGGGAGGGAAATTTCCCAAAAGGAGGCCAGGGCCATCCTGGCCCGGGCCGAAGAAGAGGGCCTGGTCCATTGCTCCGCAAATCATGCCGGCCCCAAAATGGTGATCTGCAATTGCTGCGGGTGCTGCTGTAAGGCTCTGGGGTACCTCAACAAGTACCATATTCCAAGGGCCGTCGCGCAATCAAACTATTATGCCGCAGTGAGCCAAGAGACCTGTACCGGCTGTGAAACCTGTGTCGATCGCTGCCAGGTGCATGCCATCCAGATGGAAGATGACCAGGCTTCCGTGATGAAGGAGAAATGCATCGGCTGCGGCCTCTGCATATCTTCCTGCCCGACGGAAGCCCTTTCTTTAGTTCATAAAAGACCGGAGGAGGCGCCGCCCATATTTTTGGATTCCATGGCTCTCATTCAGACGATAGCCAAGGAGAAGAACAAACCGTTCCCGTTCGATTAGCAATCCAACCAGGAGAGAGGTATGGGATTCAGGGAATTGAATGTAGACCTGACCAATGAGCATATCGCCCTGCGAGATGCAGCCCGGAAGTTTCTGGAGGAGGTTTGGAGGCCCGCCTCCATCGCCCTGGATAGGCTTTCCGATCCCCAAGAGGTGATTGCCAAAAATTCCATCCTCTGGGATGTATTTCGTAAGACCCAAAAACTGGGCTACCACAAAATGGTTTTCTCCAAAGCCGTCGGAGGCCTGGAGTTGGATGTCCTCAGTTTGGCCCTGATCAGTGAAGAAATGGGATGGGCGGCACCGGACTTGGCTGTATCCCTGGCCGTTTCGGAAACCCCCTTAGCTAATTCCCAGCTTTCCCCGGACCCTGAAGTGCGCGACCTTACCCGAAAGTACTGTGAAGATACGCATGCCGGGATGATCGGCTGCTGGGCCATCACCGAACCGGACCACGGGTCGGACTGGATTCTCCTGGACAGCGAGCAGGGGAAAGATCCCCAGATTGTCCCGCGGGCAAGGGCCGTGGCCGATGGAGATCACTATGTCCTCAACGGGCAGAAATCCTCCTGGGTCAGCAACGGCACCATTGCCACCCATGCGGCTGTCTGGATATCCCTGGATCCATCCAAGGGAATGGAAGGGGGAGGAATCGCGGTGGTACCCCTCAACCTGCCGGGGGTGTCCCGGGGGAAACCGCTGAATAAAATGGGACAGCGGGCGTTGAACCAGGGAGAGATCTTCTTCGACAACGTGCGCATTCCCAAAAGCAT
>JAPLIW010000495.1 GCA_026388915.1 Deltaproteobacteria bacterium | reverse complement strand
TGCGATTCAATCCCCGCCTAGTCCGGAGTTGCATCGCCTTCGCCGACGACAGCCCGCTCATGCAAGGACTAAACCTCTGAAATTTTCACCACAGAGGCAAAAAAGAAATGAATATTGGAATAATGGAATGATGGAATGATGGGCAAGACAATTATTTTTCTCAATATTCCAATATTCCATCATTCCAGTTTTCGTGTTTTTTCTCTGTGTCCTCTGTGCCCCTGTGGTGAACGTATTTAGGAGATAAAATAAATGATATCCTTCAGCCGAACCCTGCTGGTGACCGGTGAATTGATTCAGGAGAACCTCCTGCGCCTGCGGGGGATCCTGGAAGACCACATCTACGCCATGGAAATGCAGATGGACGTGCGGATTCCGGACGGGATCATCTCCTCCATCCAGGGGGTGATGAAGCGCTACACCACGCCGGTATGTCCCAAGGCGGTCGAGGTGCTCCAGAAGGCGGTGGGGATGTCCCTCCGTGACCCGGGCTGGATTTCGAGAGTCAACCGGGAAATCGGCCGCCAGGGATGCCAGCATTTTGCCGAGATCCTCGTGGAGTGCGGCCGCTGTTTGGACCAAGCCCGGATGTCCCACCACTTGGGGGAAGACCTCAAGGCCCAACCCTCCATCTCCCACCGGGACACTGTCCGTTCCTGGGTGAAGAGCCATCCCGAAGCCCAAGGCTTCTGCCTGGCCCGCCCCAAAGGATGAACCGATGCGAGTTGACCTGCACATCCACACCCGCCCCAAATCGCCCTGCAGCGCCATCGATCCTTCGGCGCTCCTGGAGGCGGCCGCCCGGGCAGGGCTGGATGGAATCTGTCTCACGGAGCACCAGAACCGGTGGTCCCCTGAAGAAGTGGGCGAGCTGGCCCGCGGCAAGGGGATCCGCGTCTTCCAGGGAAACGAGATCACCACCAGTCAGGGGGACATCCTGGTCTTTGGTTACGATCGGGACCTGAAGGGAGTGGTGCCGGTCCAGGACCTGCGGAAAGAAGTGGAGACCGCCGGGGGTTTGATGATCGCCGCCCATCCCTTCCGCGGCTTTCTCCTCTTCGGAATCACCCAGCTTCAACTCGACGTGGAGCAGGGCTGCAAACGGGCCGTGTTTCAACACGTGGACGGGCTGGAGATTCACAACTGCAAAGTGACCGACCCCGAAAATGACATGGCCCGCCGGGTGGCCGAACGCCTGGGACTCCTGGGAGTGGCCGGAAGCGACGCTCACCGGCTGGACGAGGTGGGGCGGTGCGTAACCGTCTTTGAAAGAGAGCTCCGGACCGAGCGGGAACTCGTCGAAGATCTCCGGGCCCGGCGGTTCACCGTCGAAGTCCGAAGAAGCTGAGAAACCTGGAGGATTCGAATGCCTGCGACTCGTGACTGGGGAAAGCTGGTTCGCCGTATGGAATTGCTCCTGAGGCTGAAATCCTTTCCCGTGGCCTTCAAACTGTTCGAGAAGAAGGACCTGCTCTCCGGGATTCCCTTTCTCCGCAGGATGACCCACAAAAACACCCTCTGCCAGCTCATCTCCGTCGTCCGCAATTTCGACTGGACCGTGGGGGCGGACCTGGAAGACTTCCTTTCTCCCATGTGTCCCTCGATCATCGGCCTCACCGAGCTGCCAGATCTTTACCGGGACGGGACGTTCCGCTCCATCGTCTGGACCAAGACGCGGGAAGACGGGCGGAAATACGAGAACTCCATCCCACGCCTGCCCGCCGGCCAATACGAGGCCGTGGCCCTGGCCCCCCTGGTCTATAACCCCTTCGATCCCGACATTGTGCTCATCTACGCCAACCCGGCCCAGATGATGCTGTTGATCAATGCCTTGCAGTATGAAGACTACGAAGTCATGGAATTCTCCTGCGTGGGAGAGTCATCCTGTTCGGACGTCATCGCCAAGTGCTATCTCAACGGGAAACCGTCTCTCTCCATCCCCTGCTACGGGGAACGCCGCTACGGGCATGCCCAGGATGACGAGCTGGCCATGGCTCTCCCTGCCGGCATGATGGAAAAGGCCCT
>JAPLIW010000421.1 GCA_026388915.1 Deltaproteobacteria bacterium | reverse complement strand
CTACTTTAATGGGGATGGCGGTTTTGATTTTTGTTTTGCCAGGAGATGGATGGTTGATTTTATTCCGAGGCCAGCTAGAAAAAATTGTGAAGCGATCCGTTCTTCTAGTATTCTTTTTCTTCATTTACAACCCAAACGCATCCCGCCGAACTGCGCCAAGGCGAGAAAGGTCCTCTCGAACTTCCCCCCACCCCCAGTCATTGCCGCGTTTTTTCCTCCTCTCTGTGCCCAATGAAAAACCCAGTTCCTTGTTGCAAATTTCTGGCCGCGCTTAGTTCTATGTCCTGTATGTGGCCATTATGGGAATTTCCCTGGCATATTCTTTGTGGATTCTGGGCATCAAAAAAAGTCGAACCTTTGCGCACGATTCTCTATCAGTACCTTTCACCCTTTACGGCCATGCTCTTTGCCATTCCTTGTCTTCGCCGGGCTTTTCCTATCGCGTTCTGGATGCAGAAGACCAACCCGGCAGGACAGGGAAGGGAATAGCGTTCAGAGGGTCGGCAAAAATGCGGAATCATAAAGAATGGGCCTAGAGAACGACTTTAGCCGCCGATGATCACTGTCAGCCCTGCCTGCCTCAACACTTGGCCAGCCTTTTCCACCTCTTCTTCTGAAGGTTGCCTGATCCCTGGTATCAAATTCTCCGGGGGATAACCAAGTTCCCCCAGCTTGGATTCCCCCAGCCGGTGATAAGGAAGGAGATGAATCTCCTTTGCTCCTAGCCCCTTCACCCATTGGCCCAAATGAGCCAGATGTTTTAGTTCATCATTCAGTCCCGGGATTAGGGGGACACGGGGGATCCAATTGACCTTGCTTTGTTTCGCCAAACGTTCCAAGTTCATCCGGATCAAACGATTTCCAGCACCCGTGAATCGCTCATGGACTCGGCTGTGCAGGTGTTTCAGGTCAAAGAGGATGAGTTCAAGTTGGGGAAGCAATTGCAGCAGCCGTTTCCAGAGAAGGTAGCCGTTGGTCTCGAGGGCCCGGTGGAAATGGCGCCGGCCGGATTCCTCCAGGACTGCCTTAAGAAAATTAAATTGCAGAGTGGGTTCTCCCCCCGAGAAGGTAACACCTCCTTTGGAGTTCTCGTAGAAAATGGAGTCTTCGGCTACCTTTTTTATGACCTCTCCCACCGTCATCCATTGTCCCACAGTGCGGAGGGCCTGGGTGGAGCAGACTTGGACGCAGGCCATACATTTTTGGCAAAGGGATCGATGCCGAACAAATCCTTCGGGAGATGACGTGATGGCATTATGAGGGCAGGCCTTGAGACAGACACCGCATTGAATACACTGGACCCTTGAATAGGCAATTTCGGGTTCTGGGGAGATCGACTCGGGGTTCTGGCACCAGGAACATCGCAAGTTACACCCTTTGAAAAAAACGACCGTGCGAATTCCGGGCCCGTCGTGCACGCAGAATTTCTGAATGTCGAAGACAAGACCTTTCAACTCTCGCAACATCTTTGGGTCAAAAGGGGCCAAAGATCTCATTGCAGGAGATGCTCGGTCCTGTCGATGATATCATCTTGCAGTTCTTTGGCTAGCCCCGTGAAATAGGCGCTATAGCCAGCCACCCGCACGAGGAGGTCCTGGTAGTTTTCCGGGTGTCGCTGGGCGTCCCGAAGGAGGTCCGCATCCACGATATTGAACTGACAGTGCCACGCTTTCAATTGGACAAAGCTTTGCAGGAAGCTAACAAAATTCGCCAACCCTTTTTCCCCCTCCACCACCGCGGGGGGAAATTTAAGATTGAGGATTGAGCCTCCGGAGAGGCCGATATGATCCATCTTCCCCACGGACTTCAGCACCCCCGTAGGGCTATTCTTGTCCCGATTGTGCACAGGGCCAATCCCATCCGCTAAAGGTTCTCCCGCTTTACGGCCGTCGGGAAAGGCGCCCAAAACGACCCCGAAAGGCCAATGGCCAGAAACGGAACCGAAACCCAGTTGAAAATCTCCACCAAAATAGCTTTTATGCCGCCGACCTTCATCGATTAAGACATCCACCACCTTGCGAGCCATTTCATCGGCATACCCATCATCGTTGCCGTAATGGGGAGCGCGGTTGATCAGCATCTGACGCTGGGATTCATGGCCTTCAAAGTTCGCATCGAGGGCCTGGAGCAGCTGTTCCATAGAGACCCGCTTTTCCTCAAAAGCCAATTTCTTGACCGCGATTAAAGAATCGGCCACATCGGCCAAGCCCACGGCCCGGAAGGAGATCCCCAAGTTATAGGTCGCCCCTCCCTTGGTTTTGTCCCGGCCACTCTCCAGGCACCCCTGGGTCAGGCTGCTGAGATAGGGGGTCGGATTATGCTGGGCGTGGAGATACTCCACCTTCAGCGAGGCACTGAGGTGCATTCGGATCATGTGCCGGAACTGACGCTCGAAGGCATCCCAAAATTGATTGAAGGAAGTGAACTCCCGGGGATCTCCGGTCTGGATGGAGACCTGCTTCTGGCCATAGCGCCAATATCCATTCGTTAGGGTGAACTCCAGAGCGGCAGCGGCATTAAGGTAACCGGCATTGTGGGATCCCTTCCCGCACCCGGAGACCTGCGCTCCTACGCATCCCACGGAGCTGTAATTCCTGGCATCCTCAAGGGAAATGCCGTTTTTCACCAAGGCGGGCACGACCACTTCGTCGTTAAAAAATGAGGGATGACCGGTGCCCATGCGCGCCAGCTGGGCCGCCTTAATATAAAGCTCCATTGGTGATTGTTTATGGAGGCGAATGGTGATACTAGGCTGGTGGAGCCGGGTGTTCATAGAGGCTTGGATACATTGATAGGTAAGAGGATTGGTTGCGTCTTTCCCCTCAGGAGTAAGGCCGCCCACCGGGATCTGCTGCTGGACCGGGAAACCGGCAGTCATCTTGGCGGATAAACCCCAGGTGACGTGGTTGGTCTCCCCCAGCTTCAACCACAAGCAATCCAGTAAATCTTGGGCCTGCTCAACGGTCAAGCGGCCTTCATCGCGATCGCGCCGGTAGAAGGGATAGAGATAGGAATCGATCCTTCCCAGAGGGTTACATCGGTCGTAATCTTCCTGGAGGATGCCTATGTAGGCCAACCACACGGCCTGCAGCGCTTCGTAGAAACTACGGGAAGGGGATCCGGGAACGCGGGAGCAAACCTGGCTGATGGTTTGGAGCTCTTGGCGTCGCCCGGGGTCGGGCTCCTTGGAAGCCATCTCCTCAGCTAAGCGGGAGAAGCGGAGTCCAAATTCCATCATCCCCTCACAGCATTCGATCACCGCTCGGTAGAAGATGCTTTTCTCAATATCTGAACCGGAGATAGGATCGGGTCGTTTCAACCCGGCGAGCGCCTCTTCCTTAATCCCCTGAAACCCCTTCCTTAAAAGCTTGGGATAGTCAAGGGTGATGTGCCCGCCAGTGCCCAGAAGCGCTGGGAAAAGGCTTATGATCCCGGCGCTTTTGCTCAGGTCTTCCGGGTTGCGGAAGATCAACTGCCATTCATCTGTAGAAAGAACCGCTGAAAAAAGTTCGTTTGCCGATTTCCCCCTCCAGAACGGAAAAATCTTTTCCTGGAGTTCCTTCTTATCCGCCTCGGACACCTCGAAGGGGTCCGGGGACCGGCTGGAGATTGTCTCCAATTCTTTGTTGTACAGGTCGCCGAAGTTTTCCGGGAACACGGGGTATGCCCGAGGACGGGAGGCAAGAGAGCCCGCTAGGAGTTCATCGGGGTAGATGGTGATGGGTACCTGGTTGAGGACCGCCCGAAAGGCCCCGGCCCTCTGAAGGATGAGAGGCAAGGACTGGTTCTGGGGATTGGTATAATACTTGTAGACGATCCGTGCTCGCTCGATGCAGATGGAAGGCCGGTAGGTAAAGAGGCGCTCCCGCAGCCGCTCCACACGGGAGGAAGCGTTAATGACTTCGCCAAACCGACTGTAGCTGCGACTTTTCTTAGAAACCCTTGATCGTTCCATTTGAACTTGCTGCATCTCTTTTGACCCCTTCTTTCCCCGATCCTGGGGAAAAACCCATGCCTAACAACTCAATTTGGATCTGCTGGGGAAGGACTGTAACTACCGAAATATAATAAGTATATCGGAAAATTTCCTCGAAAACAAGCCGTTTTCTTAAATCTCTTAAACGAACCCCGCACCATTTCTAAAATCCTGGGTTTGCTCTAAAATGTAACCATCCGCGGTTACATCCTGAGATTTCAGATAGGCTTGCTGCCTCCTGGCGGCTTCCTTCAAGTCTTCCTGGCTGACGATGTGATACCGGTCGAAGACCGATCGGGTCTTGTGCCCGGAGACCTCCATGGCCACACGCTCAGGGATTCCCGATCGGACCATGTTTCGCACCGCAGTCCGTCGGAAGTCATGGAGGATTCGGGTAGGACCCATCCAGCCCTTTTTCTTGTCCATGGACCAGGACCCCTTCGGATTTCTCAGGGGAAAATCCGACCTGCGGAATAGATCCCGCCGGAAAGATTTTTCATCTTGACTTTCCCAGAGGTGGAATACATCATCATGAAAATGAAGAACGCGGCGGGATGCCGGGAACGGAGAAGACATGAGCGTATGGGTAAAGAGAGCCTTGAGACAGGTCTTGGATGAGATCAGCGGAAAATATCCGGACAACCTGGCTCTGATCTTTAAAAACCAGCGGATTTCTTACCGGATGCTGCGGGAAAAAACCAGGACCTTGGCCAAGGGATTGATGGCTTTGGGAGTGGGTTGTGGAGACAAGGTATCCATCTGGGGGGGGAATTGCCCGGAATGGATCTATACCCAGATGGCCACGGCCCTGATTGG
>JAPLIW010000693.1 GCA_026388915.1 Deltaproteobacteria bacterium | reverse complement strand
AGAGCCGCGTGATCTCTGCCTATTGGAAACCCATGAACTCGCCCGGATTCTTCCTACTTCAGACTCTTTCGTAATATCCGGAGCCCAATAACCCCGCAGCCCATCATAAGCAATGTGGCGGTTTCTGGGATTGAGATTCGTAAATTTTCGTTCACGACCACAGCCATCGCTCCGATGGGCAACAAAAGAAGAATCCCGGTAATCAACCATAAAATGCTTTTCCTCATTCCTCCGCCTAGCTCCTTTCCTCAAACTGCCCGAGTTGAATTATTCCCAACCCCTTCTTAGTAGGACAGCAATATATGTGCCAATCTTTAACTATTTGAGTTATATAGGCGTTTTATAATTTCGCCCGATTTGGGGGATGATTTTTCGTAAAAAAAACTGACAGGCTGTAAAGAGTGTAAAATGGGGAGGGTGAAAAACCTTTTTTCCCTACTGAAACACCCTTTCCTGCTGGAGCGGTGAAGCCAAGGCCTTCAAGGCCCTCTTTACCAGAGCCCTTCGAGCCCTGTGGGCAGGTTTATGCAGCGAGATGGAGGGGGTATCGCTTGGGCCGGGGTGCGACCCATGAGGAAAAAGGCTGATCTCGGCTCCCAACAGTCGCCCCCATCCAGGGAGATGTGATTTTTTGAGTATATACTTGACAAAGGCAGATAATTAATTGACAATGGCATTGGTTTAGAAGTCCAGGGCGCGAAGGAAGATCTTCTAGATGATTAAGACTGAATCGCAGCAACGAGTGGAGGCCGTGCGCCGCTTCAACCGGTTCTACACCAAACAGATCGGCGTATTGCACGAGAAGTTATTGAGAAGCCCGTTCTCCTTGACGGAAGCACGGGTCATCTATGAACTCGCCCACCATGAACAAACAACCGCCACCGAATTGGTCAACGAGCTGGGTCTGGATGGGGGTTATGTAAGCCGCGTCTTGCGTGAATTCGAAAAACACGGCCTCCTGGCCAAACAGCCCTCCGAGGCCGATAGACGGAAAAGCATCTTGCAGTTAACGGGGAATGGGCAGAAGGCTTTCGCCACGATCGATACACGCTCCCGCAGACAAATTGAGGCGGTCCTGAAGGGGTTGTCCCCGGCCGGCCAAAACCGCCTGGTGGAGGCGATGAACACCATCACCGGTTTGCTCGGTGCCCGGCCGGAGCCCAAGGTTCCCTATTTGCTCCGGCCGCACCACCCCGGCGATATGGGCTGGGTCGTCCACCGCCACGGCGTGCTGTATGCCGAGGAATACGGGTGGGACGAGCGATTCGAGGCCCTGGTGGCGAGCATCGTGTCGAACTTCATTCAGCGCTATGACCCGAAGAGAGAACGGTGTTGGATAGCGGAAAGAGAAGGGGAGATCGTCGGCTCCGTGTTCCTCGTCAAGAAATCAAAAATGGCCGCGAAACTACGCCTGTTGCTGGTCGAGCCGGAGGCACGCGGGCTGGGCATCGGCACCCGCCTAGTTCAGGAATGCTCGCGTTTCGCCAGACAAGCCGGGTACCAGAAGATCGTGCTGTGGACCAACAGCGTGCTTCATGCCGCCCGCCGGATTTACCAGGCAGCGGGGTATCGCTTGGTCCATGAGGAGCCTCACCATAGCTTTGGTCACGATTTGATCGGTGAAACATGGGAACTCAAGCTATGAACCCCTTTCAGGCAAAGGTCGGGCGGCGTGGAGGCCGTGGGCCTCACCTCTGGCCCCTTCCCTGAAGCGGCCATGGGGACACGGCGATCTTCCATGGCCGGGGTCATGCCCATGGCCGCGGCGGTCGTGACCGCCATCCTCGTCGGGGCGGCCATGGTGGCCACGCGGTTCGTCATTGACCAGACTCATCCCGTTTCGCTGGCGCTGTGGCGATATCTCATCGGCTTCTGCTGCCTGCTCCCGCCGGTGCTTCTCTCTCCGCGCGTCCGCTTCGAGCGCCGCGATCTCCTGCCCATCGGGTTGCTCGGGATTACCCAGTTCGGCATCCTGATCGTCCTCCTGAATTACGCCCTGCAATTCATCCCCTCGGCCCGCGCGGCGCTGATTTTCGCAACCCTGCCCCTGCTGACCATGATCCTCGCGTCGGCCCTCGGTCAGGAAAACCTCACCCTGGCAAAGACCCTGGGTGTCCTCGCGACCATCATCGGGGTGGGGTTCGCGCTTGGGGAAAAGGCGGTTCACTGGGGTGGCGGAGTCCATCAGTGGGTCGGTGAGCTGGCCGTGTTGGCGAGCGCCCTGTGCGGCGCCGTCTGCAGCGTCCTCTACCGGCCTTACCTGCGGAAATATCCGACCCTGCCGGTCAGCGCCTTGGCCATGCTCGCCTCGGTCGGGTTGCTCGCGGTGCTGGCCGCGGGGGAAGGATTCTTCAACTCCCTGCCCCGCTTCACCGCAGGCGGTTGGTTCGCCGTCTTCTTCATCGGGGTTAGCAGCGGCATCGGTTACTACCTCTGGCTGTGGGCATTGAACCACACCACCCCGACGAAGGTAACCGTGTTCTTGGCGCTCAGCCCCCTTACCGCGGCGGGACTAGGGGCTTTGTTTCTTGCCGAAGAGGTGTCGGGGATGTTTTTTCTGGGCCTTGCCTTCGTGACCCTCGGCCTGTGGCTTACCCAGAAGCGGAATTGAAATCGGAAAGCTGGAGTCAACCGTATCAGAACCCAAGAGAATATTTTCCTTGGGGGACGAGATCTCCTTGGTCTTGGATCGCGAAAATTGTCTCTTTCACTCCCGGCGCGTGGCTGTGCGCACGGGAGGCTTGATGATCAAGGAGAGAAAAACGGAAATAGACACCATTCCCGCACTCAGGGCGAAGGGAACGAAATAGGTTCCCGTCACATCCTTCAGGAACCCCCCGGCATAGGGGCCTGCGAACCCCGCTAGGCCGAATGCGGTAAAAAGGAGCCCGTAGTTCGTTCCTTGCGATTTTCCCCCGTAAAAAGCCAGGCAGGTCGCCGGGAATAGGGTGAACATCCCGCCATAATTCCAGCCGATCACCGCGGCGATCACCCACAATTGCCAGTGGTTTGAGCCCGCCGGGTACAGAAGCAACAAAGCACCGGCCTGGATCCCAAAATATGAAAGGAATAAGGCCCGGGTTCCGACTCGATCGACAAACAGGCCGGTTACGATCCTTGTGACCGCGTTGCAGCCCGCCAAGGCGCTCACCGCCCAACCCGCCTGCATCGCCGTGAGTCCTGAATCCAACCCGTGGCCGGCAATATGGCCGATCACCAAGAGACCCCCAAAAGAGGCTGAAAAATAACTTATGTAGAGGAGCCAGAATTGAATCGTACGGATACTTTCTGCAAAAGTGTAATCCCCAAGGATGTTCCCTTTAGACTGCAGATCCGGAGGGTCCCAACCCCGGGGGCTCCATCCCCTGGGTGGATTTCCCAAAGTCAGGGATGACAGGATGGCCATGATCCCCATGGCAACGCCCACGTACCAAAAGACATGCCTCCAACCCAGGCTTTCAATAATCGCCGTGGCCAAAGGCCCCATGACAAAGGATCCCAGGCCCAAACCCACGACCGCGCACCCGGTCGCAAAAGCTCTTCGATCGGGCCACCATTTGGGCGCGGTGGCAATGGGGGGAAGGTAAATCATTCCTCCCCCGATCCCGGCAATGACTCCGTAACTCAGGTACAGCCAGGCCTTGGAGTCTGTAAAACCGGCCAGGAAAAACCCGATTCCCAGTATGATTCCGCCGACAAATACAATGATTCGAGCTCCATACCGATCGCTCAAGCGCCCCGCCGGATAGCTCACCAGGGCAAAAATCAGGATGCAGATGCCGTAGGCCATGGCAATCTCGGCGCGACTCCATCCGAAGGTTTGGTTCAAGGGC
>JAPLIW010000472.1 GCA_026388915.1 Deltaproteobacteria bacterium | reverse complement strand
AGAATCGATATCGCCTATTTGTGCCATATTTTATTTTACTAAAACTGGGGGCTCTGTTGAGAAAGCCAAGTTATTTTCCTGGGTTAGTTTATGGTACAACTCTTGAATGGAAAATTATGCCCCCCTAAAAAATCTCTGCTTTCGCCGGAATGACGTGAAAAAGAACTAATTCGATTTTTTCACACCTTCCCCGGCGGGAGGGGACTTCGGTGTGAGCTCAGTCGAACGATGAAGGGGAGGGGGGAAAGATCGAAGGATTCACCCCTCTGGCCAGATTCGCTGATATCCACCGCGGACACACTCAATGATGACGAAAAAATCCAGCTGGTTCCCCGCCCGTTTTGAAGAGGTTCTCTGCGCGATTCTTTTCGCGGTGATGGCGGTCATCACCTTTATAAACATCATCTCGCGGTATCTCTTAAAATACTCTTTTGCCTTCACGGAGGAGCTCGTCGTCAGTTTTTTCGTCTGGCTTACTCTCCTGGGCACCTCCATCGCCTTCCGGGAGCAGTCTCATCTTGGTTTTTCCTTTCTTGTGGACCGTCTTCCCCAAAAAATTCGGAGCATTCTTCTTTGGGTGAGCGCGGGGCTGGGGGCAGCTCTTTTTATCTTTTTGATCTATTTCGCCATGGGCCAGATCGGGGAGGAGATCTCCCTGGGAATCACCTCCAGCGGAATCGGCGTTCCCCAGTGGTGGTACACCATCGGAGTGCCGGTATTTAGTGCCCTGATCGTCCTGCGCGTGTTCCAGGGAGCTTATCGGACCAGCCGGAAGATGGAGAAGGGATGATGGAACCGGGGATTTTATTTTTCGGCGTGTTCTTCCTTCTCCTCTTCATCGGAGTCCCCATCGCAGTGAGCGTGGGGATCACCGCCCTGGTTTTCCTCTGGGGGTACAACTTGGGGATCCAGGTCATGTCCACCAATTTTTTCGCCAACATCGCCAAGTTCCCCCTCCTGGCCATTCCCTTTTTCATTCTGGCGGGATTCCTCATGGATCGCGTGGGACTTTCCCGTCGCCTGGTCAATCTCCTGCATCTCCTCGTCGGGCCGATTCCCGGAGGATTGGGGATTGTCGCCGTACTGGGCTGCGTTCTTTTCGGGGCCATTTCGGGCACGGGGCCTGCCGACACGGCAGCCATCGGGGCGGTGATGATTCCGGCCATGGTGAAGCGGGGATACGATATCGGCTTCTCTTCGGCCCTGGTTGCATCGGCGGCCACCACCGATGTCCTGATTCCTCCAAGCGTGGCCTTTGTCGTCTACGGGGTCATCACCGAAACTTCCATCGGAGGGCTGTTTGCGGCGGGGGTCATACCCGGTTTGATCATGGGAGCGGCTCTGGTTCTCCCCGTCTACCTGATCTCCAAAAAGCACGGCTGGGGAGGAGACCGGTGGGGGACCAAAGCGGAAATCTGGCAGGCTCTGAAAGAGGCTTTCTGGGGCCTCATGGCCCCGGTCATTATTCTGGGGGGAATTTACGGGGGGATCTTCACCCCGACGGAGGCGGCTGTGGTGGCCGTTTTCTACGGATTATTCGTGGGGGCTTTCTTCTACCGGAACCTGAGTCTTCAGCTGCTCTATGAAGTCTTGCGGGATTCGGCGGTCTCCACGGCCGTGGTCATGATCGTGGTGGCTTTTGCGGGTCTTTTCGCCTGGACGGGCTCCACCATGGGAATCATGGACCGGGCGGCCAAGGCTCTCCTGGGTCTTACCGAGAACCCGATTTTTCTTCTTTTACTGTTAAACGGTCTCCTCCTGATCGCCGGGATGCTGCTCGATGCCATCTCCATCTACTACGTCTTTCTTCCCATCCTGATTCCCGTCATCCGGCATTTCGGCTGGGACCCCATATGGTTCGGCGTGATGATGACCGTCAACCTGGCCATCGGCACCGTCACCCCCCCGGTCGCCCTGAATCTCTATGTGGCCGCCAACCTGGCGAGCATATCCATGGAGAAAATCTCCCGGGCGGCCGTGCCCTTCGTTCTGACGTTGATCGGCGCCCTGCTGATCATCACCTACATTCCTTCCCTCTCCCTCTGGCTCCCGCACCTGTTCGGCTTCAGATGATTTATTTCACCGCAGAGAAAGCTGAGATCGTCGTGGTGAATATTCTATGAATCCGCCCAGCACCACCGGCTCCCACCTCCGGGCTCGGCCACAAGGCCGATATGCCCTTCCCTGATGTGCGGATCCAGATGCTTTTGAACTTCTTCTTCGGCCAATCCCAAATGGGGAGCGAGAGTTCCGGCCAGACCTTCCACCTTGTTTATGCCTGATCCTGGAGCCACGCTTCCAAAACGCTCCAGGATCTCTCTCCCGATCAACCGCCGCAAAAAGGCCCAGTGGCGGTTCTGTGCC
>JAPLIW010000759.1 GCA_026388915.1 Deltaproteobacteria bacterium | reverse complement strand
GGATTTCCCACATCGGGCAGGTCGGCCAGTCGATAGAGCCCGCGGCTCAGAGGAACAATGAGGCCTTTCGTGCGCAGGGAATAGAGACTCCTGGGGTGTATGCCTTCAGCGATGGCTTGGGAAGTTCGGAGAGTCCCACCGCGTTTTCGGAACACCCTCTCCGCCTCTTCCTCTCTCGTCCGATATCTCATAATGGATAAATATACCATCACTTATATATATGTGTCAACCTTTTTATCCATTAATCGAAATTAGGAATGCCGTCGGCCGCTTAACGGCGGCCTCACAAGGGTTGGGGGGGGGCCCATCGGAATGGGCCCTCCTTCCTCTTCACCGGAAGTTCTCGATGAGCATCAGGTCGTTAAGGGTCTGGTCCAAAATCGAGCATAGGATCCATCGATGGGACCAGCGGCAGATCGACCATCAGAGAAGCGGACCGTTTTGGGTTCGCACCCCCGAATCGGTAGGTGGGGCTTGTCAGGGGAACTTCGAGCCCTCCGTATGGCCCAATATCCACGGCCTTTACGAGACAAATGGCGCAGAAACTTTCAGAGCGAAAGAAATGCCCCTATGTCAGGAGGTCCGGAGTCATCGTGAAGGAATCAACCGCGCAACTGTTCGACGGTGACTCCTAAAGCCTTGGCCAATTTTTCTAACGAAGCCTTACGGAGTTTCTTTTCTCCCGACTCCATTTGCGAAAGCGCAGCCTGGCTGATTCCCATCCTGGATGCGATCTCCGTTTGTGTCAATCCCAAATAATCCCGCCAGGCTCGTGCGAGGGTATATCCCTTATCAATGGAAAGCCATACAACATCATTAGGTATATTGCCGCTTTCGGGAATCCTTGGCGTTTTCCGGAAGGTGCGCACGTATTCATCGTAAGGAATGACTACAAAAGCAGGGTGACCGTTTTGGTTGATGATCTGGATATTAGTAGGTTCGTTCATCGCGTTTTTTCACCTCTTGAATGAGAATAATTCGGCTATGGTCCTGTGCGGCGAATAGGATGCGCCAGCCGCCGACACGCAACCGATAACCTGATTCATGATTCCTCATGGACTTGATGTTCAGGCAGTCCGGCCAATTTGCGAGGTTGAGAACGGCGGCCTTGATTGCAGTAAGGGTTTCCCTGTCTTTGATCTTCTTCAACTGCCGATAGGCTTTGGGCTGCCATTCAATCTCGTACATGACTTATTTTATAAGTTAAATATAAACCTTTGTCAAGACAAGTTGAACCATCAACACGGTTATTTGAGGGAAGACCATCAAACAGCTCAGCGCCGGCGAGTTGGCCGCTTTCCGTTCCAAGTTTATCAAGTCTGACGCTGCCCAGTGGGATCGTCAGATAGAGGTGGCAAGCGAGACCGGCAAGTTGGAAAAATAAGAATTTGCTTTTTCCGCGACGCGACGAATTCCCGCTCCGATATCCAGGCTTCGACCGATTTTCGGAGATTCCCGGCCAGGACGATCATTTCGTCCAGCTCAACGGCCGTAATGGCCCCGGCATGATTGTACTCGCTGATATTCCGTTTTTAAGCCATTCCGCCAGACTCATGAGGGTTTCCAATCACCGGTATGCAAGGGGATTTCAGAACAGTTTGGAGAAGATGGTCGCCCTTGGACAGCCGGCCCCGGCGAGATCCCAGCCAAGCGGAGGATTTTCCTCAGATGGAACGATTCATCAATACCCAATTCAGATACAGCTTGCAAGCTTTTTTGCCTCTATCTCATAAGGACGTAAGAGGCTAGGTTGGATTCTCGCGACTAGGATTCTTCCTTCAGCGTCACCGTGTAGCGCTTTTCAATGCTGACATAAGCCTTTATTCGCTCGAGGACATCGCCCGCCCACTTCCCTTCCGCCATCGCCTTCTCGAGGGCGAACGGGTC
>JAPLIW010000917.1 GCA_026388915.1 Deltaproteobacteria bacterium | reverse complement strand
TAGCCGTCGATCGCCACTTTCACCACAAACTTCTTCACCGGCTGGGGGGCGGAGATGGCCATCCCGGGCATGTGGGCATCCTGGGGAAAAAGGATGACCAAGGTCCCCTGGGAAACCCGGAAAAAATCCCCCCGCCCTTCTATCTGAAGGGAAAGGAAGTCCTTGGCTTCATCGTACGGGCCTTCCTTTAGGTCCCGCAGGTTGGCGTAGCCGAAGAGTTCCGCCCCCTGATGCACGAACTGGACGTCGATGTACTTCCTGTGGGCTTCCCAGCGCCCCTTCTCCTTGAGTTTGGTGTCATACTGTTGGACCATGACGTACACCTTGCGGCCCTCGATATCATAGGTCCCCGGGGCGATTTTGTCGAGGTCAGTCTTCTGGAGATAATCAAAAGCCGCAGCCAGCCTCTTGTGAACCCCCTGGTATAAAGATGCCTTCTCCAACCGGTCAATGATCATCTTTCTCCTCCCTTCCCCTTACGATTCTCTTATCCCTTCACCAGCCCTTCGATCTCTCTGAGGTATTTGGACCTCAGGTCCGGATCTTTCAGGTCCACGATCCCCCAGATGGATTTCCCTCTCCAGATAAGGTCCACCTCGCCGTGGTAGGTGTCTTTCAGCCGGTAGGTTCCCTCGGACGGCTTCCGGCCTTCATTCCCCGTTTGCTTCAGGTACTTTTCCATCATCGCCCGGCAGTCCTCCCGATCTTTGCCCTCGATGACGAAGATCTTGAACTTCTTGCCCGACACCTCATAGTCGGCCGTGTAGCCGGAGTGGAAAAAGGAATACCCCAGGAAGTTCTTGGAAATGAACTTTTCGCTATTCTTTTTCTTTCCTTCCCCGGGGAAAGAGGAGAGGATCGGCGGGAGCGAAGTCTTTTCCCCCAGGATCTCCTCCACTCTCTTGGCGAAGGGCATGAGGACTTTCTCATCATCCTCGCCGGTGTTGAATCCGTTGATCTTCACGTAGTAAGGCCCGGCCAGGAAATTCAGCACGTTGGGTTCGTGGTAGCCCTGGGCGCCGATGTCCAGGAACTTGGCGTTGGCCAGCCGCTCCTGGCTGTAGATCCCGAAGGCTTGAGTGGCATCCTTGTGGCGGTAGATTTCCACGGTTACCCCGGCTTTCTTCTCCCCCTTGTATTCGGCCACGTGCAGATCCTGGAACTCATAAGCGAGGTAGAGGTCCGCCGCCCCATTGATGTACTCATACAGGGTTCTGGGGGAGAAAACCTGGGTCTTCCCATCTTGTTTCCATCCGCTCATCTCCGGAAAATCGACGGTCTTTCCCTCCAGCGCCGGCGCCCGTAGGAAAAGGACGAGCCCCAGGGCGAAAGAAAGAACGAGAAACGGGAGAAAAAATCTCTTCGTCTTGGGTTCTTCCATTTTCAGCCCCCCCTTTCTTCGGCTCAGGCTATGAATTCCGGGGGAACTTCCCGGAGGCGGACGATGTTTTGAATCCGCTCGGAGACATTCCATCGGTTCAGGCACTTGGCCGGACAGGTTCCGCAGTCCCCGCAGAGTCCGGCGGGCAGGCTCAGGGAGGACAGGAGATCCTGGGCTTCCACCAGATTCCGGTAGCCGTATAGATACATGTAGGCTCTCATCAGGTCTGGAATGGGAAGCTGTTTCACGCACTGGCCGAGACATTTCCCGCATCCCTGGCAATAGAGGCCCGACTGGAGGGAGGCATGGCGGAGGGTCTGTTTTTCGAAACTGGTGAGGGAGGTATCCTTGAGGACTTTCAGGTCAACTTCCAGCTGATCGAAGGTGGTGAACCCGGCGATGATGGTATGGACGTTGGGGTCCTGCAGGGCCCACTTCAGGGCCGCCGGCGCATCGATCTGCGGATTATGGTAGGAGCCCCCCTC
>JAPLIW010000377.1 GCA_026388915.1 Deltaproteobacteria bacterium | reverse complement strand
CGGGGAGGAGGCGGCGATGGGCTATCTCTCGAAAGTGCAGGTGATTGAACGGGCCAAAGGGCAACGGCAGTTCTATATGATCTGCCCCGCTCCCCTGGCCCAAGCCTTGGAGATCGGAAAGGGCGAAACCATCGAGTGGGTGGTGGAAGATAAGTGGACCCTGAAGATAAGACGGGGCGAGGCCAAAGCGGCTCAGGCCCGCAGGAGGAGCCATGAGCGATAAATCCTTTTCCGTCCCTTGCCGAGCAGAAAGAAGGCGTGCTGCACGGTGCAAGCCGGTGAATCGGCAGCAGCTTTTGTTGCGCAGTGTGGATGTGGAGAAGTTGGTCGAAGAGGACCATCCGGTTCGGGCGATTTGGGAGTTGGTGGAACAACTGGATCTGGAGCCCTTTTACGAGACGATTGAGGCGATCGAGGGGGAAGCGGGGCGTTCGGCTTGGGACCCGCGGGTACTGATCAGCCTTTGGCTTTATGCGTATAGCCGGGCGGTGAGTTCGGGGCGGGAGATTTCGCGCAGGTGCGGATACGAACCGGCTTATCAGTGGTTGACCGGCCTGGAGGTAATTAACCATCACACGCTGTCGGATTTTCGGGTTCAGCATGGGCAAGCTCTCGATGAGTTGTTCGTCCAGGTTTTGGGGGTGCTGAGCCATGAGGGGCTGATTACCCTGGAGCGAGTCATGCATGATGGGGTCAAGGTAGAGGCGGGGGCCTCGGGCGGTGCGGGAGAAGAGAGAGCGTTTGGAGTCGGCTTTGCGAGAGCTGAAACATATGCAAGCGGTCCAGTCCGACCCGGAGAAGCGGCAGAAAGCCCGGGTGAGCACGACCGATCCGGAGGCTCGGATCATGCAGCAGCCTGGCGGGGGGTTTGCGCCCAGTTATAATGTGCAGATTTCCAGCGATGCGAAGGCGGATTTGATTGTGGGGATGGGGGTTACTCAAGCGGCCAATGACACGGGGGAGCTGGTACCGGCGCTGGAGCGGATTGAAGCGAATTTGGGTGAGATGCCGCAGCAAGTCGTGGTGGACGGCGGGTTTATGAATCAGGGGACGATTATGGCGATGGAGGGCCAAGGGATTGATCTGATCGGGCCGATGCCGGACCATGCAAGCCAGACGGTGGCTGCGTTGGAGAAGCGGGGGGTGGCCCCGGAGTTTTTCCCCCAAGCGTTTAGGTATGATGCGGAGCGGAATTGTTACCTCTGTCCGGCGGGCCGGGATTTGGCTTTTGAGAGTCGGGAGAAAAGCGAGGGTTCTGCGCGTTACCGGTATCGGGCCAAGTTGGCGGATTGCCAGAGTTGTCCTTCGAGAGGGCAGTGTTGTCCCCAGAGCCAAAGGCGCTCGCTGGTGCGCACCGAAGAGCCCCCGGAAGTGAGGAGACATCGGGAGAAGATGGCCAGCGAGTCGGCTCGTGAAATTTATAAGCAACGGTCGCAGATTGCGGAATTTCCCAACGCTTGGATTAAAGAGAAGTTTGGCCTGAGGCAGTTTCGTTTGCGCGGTTTGTTTAAGGTCCGGATAGAAGCCTTGTGGGCTTGTCTGACCTACAATATCTGCCAATGGATCCGTTTGTGCTGGAGGCCCAAGCAGGCCGTGAGGGTTGGGAATTAAGTTCCCGAAAAGGGAATTATAATTCCCCAGACGAGGGGAGGAGAGGCTCTTTATGGTTCTTGTCGATAGTATGGAATTGCTCACAGCTGATCCCTAAGGTTATTTCTGAAATTTAGGCCCAAATTTTTCATTTCTCACCCATTGCCTCTCTCCAACCCAATTTTTTCACACCTTCGGGGAGGGGAGGGAGGGGGTGATTCCTTTTGGTTGCGGCTCTGCCGCGCGTTGGTTTCCACGAAAGAAAGGGGCAAGGATAGGAATCCGGCCAGGCGCTGAGCTAGGGGGACGATGGGCCCATCCCCTGCTTGAACTTCGCTTCGGGGGATCTTGCCTTTTTCTTCGATCAGATCTCCGGACAAGAGTTTCCAGGCGAAGTCCACCTCCACCCGCTTCTCCATATCCTCCCGAAAAGGCCCCTGGTAGGTCCCGGCGATGGTTCCCCGCTTCATCTCCTCAATGTTGGCGCCGAGTTTCCCGAAGAAGGATTTGGCAAAGCTCTGCACTTCTGCCGCCGAAACTCCCTCGGTTTCCGTGACCGCGTGATCGGCGTCGTAGAGCGACCAGTCGTCGGTGAGAATCTTGAGTCCAAACTCCGAGGCCCGCTCCCGGACCCGGGTCCCGGGGAAGGGGGACAAAAGGTGGAAGCCGTAAGGGATTCCCAGGCTCTGGGCGAAAGAGATGGTCTCCTCCATGGTCTCACGCGTTTCACCCGGCAGTCCCAGGACGAAAGAACCCAGGGGGGATATGCCGACCTCTTTGCAGAGCTCCACGGCCCGCTTGGCCTTTTCCGGAGTGGCCCGCTTGTGGGCCAGATCCAGGACTTTCTGATTGCCGCTCTCCAGGCCGAAGCAAATCATCCTGCAGCCCGCTTCTCTCAGTTTCTTCAGAAGGGGTTCATCCACCGTGTCCACGCGGGCGAAGATGTACATGTTCATCTTCAAACCACGGCGCAGGATTTCATCGCAGATGGTGAAGACATGGGACCGCTTGCGGGTGAAGAGGTCGTCGTCGATGCAGACTTCCTCGAAGCCCAGCCGGTGGGCCGCTTCAATCTCGTCAACGACCCGGTAGGGGTTCCGGAATCGGCCCTTGCGGCCGGTCATGCGATAGCCCACGCAGAAGGAGCAGTCCATGGGGCAGCCCCGGCTGGAGAGGATGCTGACCGGGACGCGCATGGCCAGGTAACGGGAGAGGGGAAAGAGGGTCCGGTCGGGCATGGGAAGAACATCCAGGTCGGGGATAAATGGGCGGTCCTCGGTCCTTTGGATTTTCCCGTTCTGCCGGAAAGTCAGCCCCCTCACTTTTTCCAAACTCTCTCCCTTTTCCAGGGCCTGAATCAGCTCCCGGGTGGTATCCTCTCCCTCGCCGCGGACGATGATGTCCACCCCGGGATATTTCCGGAGCGTTTCCTCATCGGTGAAGGTCACGTGGGGGCCCCCCATGACGGCCAAGGCCTCGGGTGCTTTCTTCTTGCAATACTCGAGGGTTTGGACGGCCATGGGGAAGTTCATGGTCACGCTCGTCACCCCGATCACCTCGGGCTGGAAACGAGCCAAACGGCGGTCGATCTTGTCCGTGGAGTAGCGGGTGGAGAGCAGGTCCAATATTTCCACTTCCCGCCCCTCCTGTTTAAGGATCGTGCCCAGGGATAAGAGGGCCGAGGAGGGTTTGGGAAATTCAGAGAAAGGGTAGGGAGGTTGGATTAGAAGAATTTTCATTATTTTCCTTTTATGGAGCGGGTTTCAGTTCGATGCGGTTGACGGCTCCGAAGGAGGAGAGGGGCTTTTCGAACCCTTCCTCCTTCCCCACGACCACCAGAACCGATCGGTCCGGGTGGAGATGCTCCCGCGCGGCGCGCTGCAGGTCTGCCGCGGTCACGGCGGCCACCCGCTCCTGGTACTTTTCCAGATAATCTTCCGGAAGGCCGTCGTATTCAAGCCTCATCTGCTGTCCCACGACCGCCGCGGAAGAAGAAAAGGAAAAGATGAACTGGTTGATCAGAGTGTTCTTGGCCCAGTCGATCTCTTCCGCCCGGGGCGGATTTTTTTTCATGCCTTGGATGATTTCGTAAAGCAGAGAAATGACTCTGTGGGTGCTTTCCGCTTTCGTCTGGCAGAGCGCCCCGAAAACCCCGTACCCCACCCGGCCGCTGTAAAAGCTGCCCACGTTATAGGCTAGGCCCTGGTTGGAGCGGATCTCCTGGGTCAGCCGGGAATTGAAACCTCCCCCTCCCAGGATGAAGTTTAAGATCTTGAAGGGGAAATTATCGGGATGATTCTGGGGCAATGACAGGTGCCCCAGGAGGATCGTGGATGCGGGAATATCCTTGGGTGCGTAAAAAATCGACTTCTCCTCCTGAGGGGAAGGGAAGGCGACGGATGGGATTTCGATGAACGACCGGTCCCAGCTTCCGAAGGTCTTTTCCAGGAGGGCGATCATCTCTTCCTTTTTGAAGTCTCCGGAGACTCCCAGGTAGATGGTGGTGGGGTGAAAGAACCTCCGGTGGAAAACAATCAGGTCGTCCCGTTGAATCTTTTCAATGGATTCCACCGTAGGGATCTGGCCCCGGGGGTTTCCCCGGTAGAGGGCGCGGCGGAATTCCCGGTAGGCGATCTCTTCCGAGTTATCATTCTGCCGGCGGATGGCTTCGATCTCCGCCTTTTTAACCAGGTCGAGCTGGGCGGAATCGAAGGTCGGCCACATGAGCAGATCGGCGAAGATGGGCAGGACCTTGGGAAAATCCTGCTTCCGGGCGAAGAGGTACCCGTTTCCCGATTCCATCTCCATGGAGAACTCGACCTCCGCCGCCAGGCTCTCCAGGGTTTCGTTGATTTCCTTGAAGGGCCGGCCCTCGGCCCCCCCGTTGCGCATGACCGCCGCGGTCACCCGAGCCAGCCCGGACCGGTTGGCGGGATCCTGAATCGAACCCGTGCGGATCATGGCGGAGATCCGGATCAGAGGCAGTTCCGGGTTTTCCAGAAGATAGATCACCATTCCATTGGACAGGACCGTGCGGGAGGCTTTGGGCGGCTGGAAGGAGAGGGGAGGAAACTTCATGTCCCGGGGGTGCTTCAGGAGCTCATCTTCCTGGCCGCCCGCTCCGCCCGGCAGAAAAACAGTCAGAAGAACAAGGATGAAAAAAAAGCGCAAAGTCGGACGCTTCATACTGCTTTTGAGCCTTTCCTTCATGGGGATTCAGAGGGTTTCACCAGGATGGCCACGGTCCGGTTTTTCGGGTTGAAGTATTTCCGGGCCACCCGGCGCACATCCTCCGGGGTCACTTTCTCATAAGCTTTGATCCGATCGGTAACGTACCGCCAGTCTCCGAAGAGGGACTGGCCGTAGGAAAGCCAGTAGGCCAGGCTGGAGTTGGAGTCCAGCTTGCGGAGAAAGGACGTCTGGATCTGATTTTTGATCTTCTGCAAATCCTGGTCGGAAACCGGCTCCTTCTTCAGCTCCTCCAGCTCCCGGAGCAGGGCCTTTTCCAGTTCTTCCGCCGTGTGGGGATGGCGGGGAGTGCCGGAGAGGAGGAAAAGATTGGGATACCGCTCCCCCGGGAACCCGTTGGAGGCGGACGCTTCCACGGCAATCTTCTCGTCTTCCACCAGACGGCGATAGAGGCGGGAAGTCCGGCCATAGCTCAGAATTCCTTCGATGATTTCGCATACGGCGTCATCCGGATGGGGCGCGTTGGGCTTATGAAAGCCCATGACCAACTGGGGATTGGCGTCGGTCTCCACCCGGATGCGCCGCTCCCCGGCCTGCTCGGGCTCGCCGGTCTTGAGGGGAGGGGGGAGGACCCGCCGGGGGATTCTTTCGAAATACTTCTTGATGACCGGAAGGGCCTCTTCCGGATTCACATCGCCCACAATGGCCAGGACCGTGTTGGCCGGGGAGTAGTAGGTACGGAAGAACTCCTCCGTGGCCTGCCTGTCCAGACTCTGAATATCCGAGGCCCATCCGATGATCGGCCGCCCGTAAGGGGAAGCCATGAAGGCGGCGGCCAGGAAGTTTTCCATCAGCTTTCGCTGGGGGTTGGAATCATAGGAACGGCGCCGCTCCTCCATGACCACGTCCCGCTCCGAGTAAAATTCCCGCAGGACGGGATTGAGCAAACGATCCGATTCGATCCGCGCCCACAGCTCCAGCCGGTTGGAGGGGAGGCTGACTACATAGGCGGTGCTGTCCTGGCTGGTGAAGGCATTGAAACCCACGGCTCCGTTCTGGGAGTAGATGCTTTCGATTTCATCCTTTACTACCCATTTTTTGTGTTCCGCCTGGAGCTTCTGGAGGGTATCTTCCAGGTATCGGAGAAAACCCTTGTCCGCTTTCTCCCCCTTGGACCTTTCCGCCTCGAGGGAGGCGACCACCGAGTCCGTGCGACTCAGGACCTTTTCTTCCTCGGCATAGTTTTTCGTCCCCAGGGTCTTGGTCCCCTTGAAGAGCATGTGCTCCAGGAGATGGGCGGTGCCGGTCATGCCGATGTTTTCATCCACGGCGCCCACCCGGAAACGGATGTAAAAAGACAGAGTCGGGGACTCGTGGCGTTCCAGCAGGAGCACTTTCATCCCGTTTTCCAGGGTGTATTCCTTGACCCGCCCCTCCAGAGGAAAGGAAAAGGCCGCCGCGGGAAGAAACCAAAGAAAAAGCGCCATACCAAAAAAGAAACTTTTTCTTTTCATTCGGGAATTCACTTCGCCTCTCCGGATTCCTAAAATCCAGGGAACTATATCACAAGTTCGGGATAGGGGAAAGGGCCCAAGTCAAATGCGGAGTTCGGAATGCGAAATGCGGAATATGGCAGGCACCAAATTCCCAGCACCCAGCATCAAAAAAGAGTCTATGATTTACATTCGAAATGTCGAACCGTTAGCCCAAAAAGGCGATGGATGAAGAGGCAAAAATATTCGAACCTTATTTGCCACAGAGGATTAAATGCTTTTCCTTTTTCGGGTCTTATATCTCTGGGTTCTCTGCGGCCTCTGTGGCTAAGCGGTCTTGGAATTTCAGGTTTCTGATTCCGCATTCCGAATTCGGCATTCCGCATTTGAATCAGTCTTCCCGCACCACAAAGCCACTCATATTCTCCCGCTGCAATTTTTCGACATATCCCTTTGCTTCTTGCTCGGTGCGGAAAGCGCCCAGGCGGACGCGGTAGAACCTCTTAGTGTGGGTCTCCCACAGGACCACGTGGACGTGGGGATGCCGTTTGGCCAGTTCATCCCGGAACCGGTAGGCATTATCCCTCTCCTGAAAGGCTCCGACCTGGATCGCATAGATTCCTTCCATAGGCTGAGCCGCTCCGGGAGCAAATCCCACCGCTTCCACGACGACTCTGGCCGTTCCCGCCCCCAGCATTCCCAGTTCTTTCGCCCCGCTGCGGGAGAGATCGATCATCCGGCCGGGGACGAAGGGCCCGCGGTCGTTGATCCGGACCTCGGTTTTATTCCCGTTATCCAGGTTGGTGACCCGCACGCGGGTGCTGAAGGGAAGGGTGCGGTGAGCGGCGGTCATAGCGTGCATGTCATACGTCTCCCCGTTGGCGGTCTTCTTCCCATGAAAGTCTTCCCCGTACCAGGAAGCGATTCCGGTTTCCCGGTATCGGATTTCCTTCCCGGGTTCGTGGGGGGGGTAAGGGACCTTCTTCGGGGCGCATCCGAAAAATAATAAACAAAAAAGAAAGGCGATTGAGAACTTTTTTAAATGGTTTGGCATGATTCACCCCGGATCGTCGCAGCAATTCATGAACTGCCCCACACGAAGGGCGGTTCGCGAACCGCCCCTACAACCTTCAATCGATCTTTTTGTTCTTGCATAGGAAATTATAAAAGTCTCTGCGCCCTCCGGGGAGGAAGAAAAAATCAACCGCAGAGTACGCAGAGATCGCGGAGCTTTTTCTGGGTAAAGACAAAAAAACACAAATCATTTTATGGATAGATACTCCTTTTT
>JAPLIW010000763.1 GCA_026388915.1 Deltaproteobacteria bacterium | reverse complement strand
GTGTAATGGTCCTGGTGGAGATTCAAGGAGCTGGACAGCATTTCCCGGGCTAATTCTTCCTGTCCCGTCGCCCTGTAGCATTCGCCCAAGATATGGAGCTGATAATATTTAAGCTTTCCCAGATTAACAGGAAACATATTGATTTCTATCGGAAAACGGAGGGATTGCTGCAGTGCCTCGATGGCCCCTCCATAATCTTTCAACTTATAAAGATTTTCGCCCAACCCGAAATGGACCAAACCATTCTCCGGAAACTGCCGGGCAAGGTCTTGGAAGATAGCCCCGGCCCGGTCGTATCGGCCCAAATCAGCGTAATACTTCCCCGTGAGGATCGACGCCTCCAGGAAGAACTGTCTTTCCTTCTCCCGGATCGTTTCATTGCCCACGATCTTTTCCATATGCTCGATGGCCTCGGCCAGCCGGCCGATCCCACCCAGGGTGCGGGCCGCGTTGTAATGGAGAACGAGATTATGAGGGTCCCCTCCCAATTCATTCTCGATGATTTTCAGGTTCCTCTCTGACTTCTGGCGGATGGTCGCCTCGTCGTGGTAGCCCGTGTGGCGGATCATAATATCGGTCTGGACGAATTCCATCCCCAGCTCTTTCAATCGATAAAAGGCCTGCTCATGGACCCGGCCCTCGAATCTGGCCCCGGCCACGTTGGGGAAGATCCGCAACTGATAAAAATGAGTCTCTCCGTCCGCGGGGGATTGGCTGTTTACCGTGAGGTAATAGGCCTGGTTCTTTTTCCAGGGGAAGTTCTGCTTGAGAAGGCGCAGTTTTTCCACTTCCGACGGATCGACCCGGTCATCCGCATCCAGCCACAGGATGTAATCTCCCGTCGCCCTCAGGATGGAATGATTGCGGGCGGCGCTGAAATCATCGACCCAGGGAAAGTCGAAGACCCTGGCTCCCAATTGCCGGGCAACTTCCTTCGTCTTGTCGGCCGATCCGGTATCTACGATGATGATTTCATCCAGGACCGGCTTAACGGAATTCACACAGAGCGGGAGCTCTTCCTCTTCATTCTTGACGATCATGCAGAGGGATAGCTTTCCCCTCGAGTTTCCAGCCGGCCGGCCTTCTTTATTTCTTTTGCTCTTCATCCTTCTTCCCCCTCTTTTTGCCCAAACGTTGCGCAAAAAAATCAATGATGAACCGCAGAGACCGCGGAGGACGCAGAGATCATGAAATATTCAAAATTCCCGCAACCTGCCCCTCACCCCGGCCTCTCCCCCGAATCCCATAAGCGCTAGCTTACTTATTTCGTCATTCCGGCGAAAGCCGGAATCCAGTCAAACAAGCGTGTCATACAAATCCAGCCAATCAGGATTCTTGCTTTCGATCAATTCCAATTTCCAAGCCCGTTTCCAATCCTTTAATCTCTTCTCTCGCATAATTGCGGATTCCATGCTCTCATGCAGTACGTACCAAACCAGATTATGGACATGGTAATGTTTGGTAAACCCTTCTACTATATTATTTTTGTGCTCTCATATCCTCTCAACCAAATCTGAAGTGACTCCTACATAGAGCGTGCCATTTCTCTTATTTGCCAGAATGTATACGGCGGGCTGCTTATTCACTGCGTTTCTCTGGATTCCGGCGCCTGCCCCGGACACGATCCGGGGTTCGCCGGAATGACGAATAGCCAAGAAATATTCTCACTGTAAGATCGCCAATCCCTTAAATAAGCGCCTATGGCTCCCAGTCTAGGGGAGAGGGGAGGGGCAAAAATGGTTTGCGGCTACGCTGGGCTGCGAACCCCATGATCGACTGGACCCGGGCGAGGCCCCCCCTTCAAGGCCGCCGCCCACTGATTCATAATCTCCACCATCTCCCGCTCTTCCGGGTGGAGGGCTGAGTAGTTCCGGTAAACCTGAAAGGCCTCCCGGTCCCGGCCCATCTCCTTGAAGAACTGTCCCAGATTCCAGATGATGTCCCGGTGGTCGGGGACCATTACCATGACTTTTAAGAGATTTTTTAAGGCTTCCTCCTGCCTCCCCGTCTGCCACAGAAGACATGCCAGGTCGTTATAGGCTTCCGGGTGGTCGGGAAAATCCCTTAGAACCCCGCGGAAGCCTTCTTCAGCTTCTTTCAAGGCCCCTTCCCCGAATTTCCGCTCCCCTTCCCGAAGCTCCTCTTCCGCAGCCTGGAGTTCCACGAACTTCTTCCCTTCTTCCGGAGTCAAATCCTTGTGAGGCACATATATTCCAGGGGCACAGACGACCTTAAACCCTCTGGACCGGAGTCGACCGAACAATTGCCACATCGCCACGGGCACAGAAAGCTTGTCCCGGACCCCTCCGGCTTTGCGCACGGCGTCGCTATTGAGGAGCAGGCAGAAGCTCCCCAGGAAGGGGACTTCTTTCCAATCTCTCCCGTAGCGGAAAGCGAGTCGTCCTGCCAAATCCTCGGCGCCTTCTTCCTCGGCCAGGAATTGGCTAACCTCCTGAGGGGCCGGGGCTTCATTCGAGACCGGGCCCACAGCGGCAATCGAAGGGTCAGACTCGGCAATGGCTATTAAACTATCCAGTAGGGCAGGAGGGGGGATGATATCGGCGGAAAGCAGCACCACGTACCTGGCCTCCCAGTCCACCCCCTGATGGAGGGCCTGCAAAACCGTGGGGGTGGGAGGAGAAACCGTGACTCCCAAGCCGTTCTCCGGGATCCCCCCATGGACTCTGAGGACCTTTACCGACGGTTCCCCCTGGGCCGAAGGCTGACTCCGCACCTGCTCCACCAGGGAAGACAGTTCTTCATCAGACCCTGTCCCCCGCAGGGCAAGGACAAGAGTCCCCGAATCGGCCAGTTGATGTCGCTCCGCCCTCTTTTTCCTTTCCGCCAGAAGCGGTTCTCGATGGATGTAGCGCTTTTTCACTTCCTCCGCTTCCCTCCGGGACAACTCCGGGTCCTTATGCTCGCTGCTGGTCGGGCTGAACAGGTACAGCCCCAGGAATTCATCTATGTGCAGGAAGGTCTCTCTCTCGGCTAGGCGCAGCCAGAAATCCCAGTCGCCTGCCGACCGAAGCTTCTCATCAAAATAACCATACTTTTCATGAAGACTCCTCCGCCACATGGCCTGGGGTCCGGCAAAACACCCCTGGAGCAATAGTTGAGGATCAAAGTCCGCCCACCGATAGGTCCCGACGGGAGTGAAATTATCAAAGGGCTCATTCTCGTAGACCGTAATATGACTGTTGGCATAAACTAGGGCGATATCCGGCCTGGACTCCAGGACCGCGACCATTCGCTCGAGTGCGTCCTCTTTGTGGCGGTCATCGGTGCAGGCCAGGCTTAGATATTTTCCACGGGCCAGACGTATGCAACGGTTCAAGGCGGTGTGAGAGTTTTCCCGCTCCGGGATTCGAAGGTAAACGATATTGTCGTACCGCTTCTGAAATTCCTCCACGATAGCCTTTTCTTTTGTGGGTGAACCGGTATCTACAATCACAATCTCCATCCGGTCAGCGATGGTCTGGGCCTCGAGGTCTTCCAAAAGACCCTGCATAAAGCGCTCAGCCTCGTAGGTTGGAACTAGGGCAGAAACCAGGATTGTCTTGGCGTCGGGGTTGTTTTTAGGGACGTTCTCCTCCAACCCGGAATCGAGGCCGGAATCTCTCCTGGCGGGGCGGGGTTTCATTTCCTGCAGCAGGGCAGCTTGGGGTTTGAGCAAACGGGTCGGCCGGGTAGGGTGAGGAAAGCGGATACTTTGATAAGCGCGCTGAGCCTTGAATTTAATTTCCTCAAACTGACTACAGACGAACTTTCCCTCCTCCTGTATTTTATTCAACAGCTCAGAGGCCTCCAAAAAAAGAATAGAGTCTTTGGCCAGCTGAGTCAGCAGAAGGCCTGCTTCTTCAAAGTCTTCGGACTTTCCTCGCTTGACCAGTTGTTGAGCGTACTCCCATTTGTAGAAAGGAAAATCCGGGTCCAGCGTGACGGCTTCCTTCAGGTGATCCAGGTTTTTTTGGTATCTCCCGACGTAATAGTGGATCGATGCCTGAATCAAACGAATTAAATCCTCCCGTACAGGTTTCTTTTCCCTCAGGTGTTCATTGAGTAAGTCGAAATACTTCCGGTAATTAAAAAAGTTGCTGAAATAATCCCAGGAAAAGACATCTTCCAGGAAATCGACCTGCCAGCCGGTTGCCGGCGCACGCAAAGTCTCTTCGGCCACCTGGGAGGCCATGGCCCAGTCCTTCTTCCCCCCTAAATGAAAGGCCGTCCGAATGAAGTTCAATCGCAGCACTAGGGATTCAGGAAACTGGGTGATACCTGTT
>JAPLIW010000802.1 GCA_026388915.1 Deltaproteobacteria bacterium | reverse complement strand
GTGCCTTCTGGCAAACTGATCCTTTCCCGGAAAAAAGGAGAAAAGATCCCTCTGGGCTGGGCTTTCGATAAAAACGGTTTACCCACAGAAGATCCCTACGAAGGATATGAGGGGGGAGGTTCGTTAGCCCCGGTAGGCGGGCACAAGGGGTATGGGCTGGTCTTGGTCCATGAGATGCTCACCTCTGTTCTGACGGGGGGGAAATGGACCCGGAACATCAAGAGCCTCTACGAAGAGGATAAAAGCGGTTCATCGGACGAGAGGCTTTCAAGAAAAACGTGGACGCCTATATCGAGACCATCAAGGGAAGCGCCAGGGCTTCCGGTACGAAAGAGATTCTCGTTCCCGGCGAACCTGAGTATCGCACCGAAGTCAAGTTTTTAAAGGATGGAATTCCCCTGGCCGCCAACACGGTAAAAGAATTAACTTCTTTAGGTCAATCCCTCGGGATACCTTTTATCCTCTAGCCCCACCGTCCATCCCATCCACATGGGAACTTCATCGTATTCAATTTATCAATTTAAAATATGCTTTACCCCATCCCCCTTCCCTTACCTCAAGAACCCCCAGCCAGATCAACCTTTGGGGGTTAATTTCCCTTCCTCTTGACTTTTCTTAAAATTGCAGATAAGTTTCGCATATCGGAATCCTGGATAAAGGATGCCGGATTGCAGGAAGTGGCACGATTCATTCACTTTTGGTGATCCCAAATGGCCCTCAAAATATGGTATCTCTCGTCCCAGAAGCGTTATAAATTTGACAGTTTGAAAGGCTAAAATTCCGCTTGACAGGATTTGCAGGCCTGCTACCATTTCAGCCACAGACTATTCCTCGTTCACCAAAAACTTACCAACCCAACCTCTAACCTTCTGGAGTTGCGTATGAGAGCATTTGCTCGGAAAGTGACAATATAAAGATTCAAGGGGATTCAAATGGAAGCCTTTTTTTGCATTCCTTTACGGATAGGAGAATGAAGTTCTCCTGCGGGAAAGGAGGTGACAAAGGGGCCATAAAATGCCATGCAATAAAAAGAGGTCGTTTCATTTAATTTTTCAAAAAAATTCCCAATCAAAGGAGGAAAAGCTGTGAATCGGTTAATCGCAATAGTCCTCGTCGTCACGTTCGTTTGTTTTGGAAGTACATCCCTGGCAGCGGCAGATTCATCCTTCCTGAAAGTTGCCGAGGAGACCGGCATCAGTATAACGAAGGATGGGTCTGCGACTGCCTGGACAGGTCCTTATGGCGGGAAAATAAAGCCCAAAGGGCCTTTGGCTGGAAAAAAGATCGGCCTGGTGGTCGCCTGTGAGTTTAGCGATTGGCAAGCCTACTACTTTGGAGATTATGTCGGCGAATTTGGCGGAACGCCCCAGTTCGTGATGGATAATAATCATCTCTGGAAAAGCCCTAAACCGATGATCGGGGTTCCGACGGAACCCCTTGGGATGTGGGGATTGAGTTTGAGCGGCGGCATGAGCGGCCTCGGCCTGAATGGGAATAGACTATTGCCTCCTGCCGTAATGCAAAAAGGCGAAGGTCTTGCGAAGGATTATCCCATTGCCAAGCCCGGAGATTATGACGCCATCATCATTTTGGGGGGTCACTCCGGCGATATCATGCAGCCCGACGATGTGGCGCTCAAATTTATCAAGGCTGTTGCCGACCGGGGAGTTCCGGTAGCCGCGATCGGCGGCGGGATCCTGCCCCTGATCAAACTTAAAGTCGTAAACGGCAAAAAAGTTACCGGCAATCAGGTTGTGGACTTCATGCTGAAAAAGGTTGCGGATTTCCGGAACGAAGCGGTTGTGACAGACGGCAAACTCATCACCGGTAGAGATACCGTTGATGCACCTGCTGTCCTGAGGGCGTTATGTAAGGTTATCGACCCGAAATTCGAAGATAAACATAAAAATATCCTCAAAGGCAAAAAGGTTATGGCCATGGTAGCCGACGATTTTGAGGATATCGAACTCTGTGCGCCAGCCATGGAACTCATGTACCGGGGAGCGGAATTTGTTGTCGGATTATTCGCCCCTTACATGCAATCACGGCCAGCCCTCTTAGGCTTGGATGTGAGGCATGGGAACTTCGGGGTGAGTGTTCCTTTCCAGGAAATCCCAGACGGCTATTACAAAATCATTAAGGAAAAAGATCTGAGGATGTCAGATTTTGACCTGATGTATATCCCCGGTGCGTTCAACCCTTGGCGGATTACGATCTTGCATCGCAATTTCATCGGGGACGCGTATGCGGCCGGAAAATTGATTGCCCCGATTTGCCACGGTCCGATTCCGGTGGCTGCGGCAGACCTTGTTAAAGGCAAGAAGCTCACCGGATGGCTTGCCAGTGAAGACGCCGTAAATATTATGGGTGGCAAATTCATGCCCGAATGGGCGGCAGCCATCGACGGACAGATCGTGAGCGGCCGGACGCCTCCGGAAGTTCCGGAATTTGTCGATGCCATGACGGAAGCCTTGCTGAGATAAGAAGCAAATCGTGTCTGTCCGTAACGGGAAAAGGAGCTATTCTGATTATTGCCATCCGTTACGGACAGACATTTTATTCGGGTGTAATCGTTATTTTTGAAAGGTGCGTAAAACTGCTATATTCATTTCATCAGACTTGCCCAAGAAAAAGTGCAGATATGTTTCGTATCTCCTAACCTTCCCCCCGTTCCAAAAATACAAAAAGCCAGGGTGATGAGCCCTGGCTTTCTGCGGGAGGCGGTTCGATTGTAATTGGAATGGGAGGGGCATATTTTCCCGTCCACCACCACCGCGATTTCCAGGCGGAGGGAAATCATTATCCGATTGACACCCGGGGAATGATTGGTTTATGTTTTTCCCGTCCTCGCAGCAGTCGCCACCCACCATCCCGGAGTTGACCATGGAAACACTCCACAGCAACGAGTTCTACGATCGTTTGGCCAGGGTCTTTGATGTGATGACCGACTGGCAGAAGCGGCTGACTTTGGAAATGCCCTTCCTCCAGCGGACGCTAGACCGGCACCGGGCGCGGACCATCCTGGATACGGCCTGCGGCACGGGTTGGCATGCGATCACCCTGGCGAAGAAAGGGTACACCGCCGCTGGATGCGACGCCAGCCCGCAGATGATTGAACAGGCCCGGGCCAATTCGGCAAAGGCTCAGGCAAACGTCCGCTTCGAAGTTGCCGGTTTTAACCAACTGAACCATTTCACCGAAACGTTTGACGCCGTCCTCTGTCTGGGCAACTCCATGCCGCACCTGCTTTCCCAGGAGGCGCTGGTGGAAGCGCTGCGACAGATGAGAGGAAGGCTTCATCCGGGCGGGGTGCTGATCCTCCACAATCTGAATTACGACATGAGGATGAAGAAAAAACCCCGGTTCTTTTCGGCCAACGGAAACGACGAGGCTCTGGTTTGGCGCTTTGCGGATTACTGCCCGGAGTTCATCACCTTTCACACCGCCCTATTCGAGCGGAAGACGGAAGGAGAGGAGTCCGTCTCCTGGTCGGTGCAGGTGAACAGCACGCTCCACCGTCCGCTCTTAGAGCGGGATGTAGACGAAGCTTTGGTGCAGGCCGGATTTGGCAGCCTACGGCATTTCGGGGGACTGGACGGCAGCCCCTTCGAAAAGGAAAAGTCAGGAGACCTGGTCATTGTCGCGTTGGCCCGATAAACAACCTTAGAAACATCCCTCTGGAAAGACATCCTATGATGTCCTCTAGATGGGGGATGGCGAAGGTGCGGCGGGAATTAGGCTTTTGGATCGGAAGGAGCGGGCTTGGATTGGAAGCGACGGTAGAGGGCCCAGGCGACGGAAAGAACGATCATCAGGGCCACGATCCCCAGGAGGAAGGCCGAGATGGGCTTGTGGATGAAAATGCCCATGTCCCCCTTGGAGATGAGAAGCGCCTGTAGTTACCAGGAATCCTATTGATTGGCTCATAGCAGCCCCAGCGCTTCCAGTTCTCCCTTTAGCTTCTTCGCCTCTTCCTCGGTCAAGGGGCGCAGGGGCAGACGGGGCGGACCGGCCTGAATCCCCCGGAACTCGCAGGCCTTTTTGTAGGCGGCGATCGGCGTGTAGCTCCGCAGAACGGCCCTCATCTTGATGACCACCTCCTGGGCCTGGAGGGCTTTATCCCGGTTTCCCTCTTTCAGGTTTTCGTAAATCTGCACCACGGGTTCGGGGAAAGCCGTGCTGGTCGCCGCCACCGCTCCCTTGGCTCCCATGAGGAGGC
>JAPLIW010000001.1 GCA_026388915.1 Deltaproteobacteria bacterium | reverse complement strand
AGAACGGGTTTTGAGAACCCGGTATTTTTGGCTGAACTTGGCCAAGCTCTCGACCAAAGAGTCGATCGTCCCATCGGCCTCAAGCCGGTCTCTGCGTCCGAGCGTGGCCAGGACACGCTGGCGGGGTTGGCCGTCCTTACGGAAGGACTCGGCGATCTGGAGGTACTCATAAAGGACACCGTTCTGGAGGCTACGTTTGAACCGGAAGAACATATATCTATCATATTACAGATAAAGCTATTGTCAAGGGGTTACCAAAACTAATTAGGCACTACGTTTACGGCAATAATCGGCTTTTTCAAGCGTAAGCTGTTGATTATGTGAGAGCAGCTTTTTAAAATGTCGATGGAACTGTCGAAAATGAGTCAAAGGTTACTTTTTGCCTAATTAGATAATTCGTCTCAGATACATAATGAATTCTTGAGTATTTAAGAAGTAATTTGGATAAGCCTTTTTTGGAGCCCCGATAGAATCGGCTGAGACAAGAGCGGCTTGACCCAAGGCGTTCGCTAGTTCCTCTGGCAACCTTCAGAATTGTCTTATGCCGCCTCTGGTGCCAAACCCTTTCCCAGTTGAAGAATGATAGGAATGATAGTAATGGCTAAGCCCTCTGTGAAATCGTTAATCTTATCTCTATCAACTTCTTCGATGCTACGGACCTTTTGCCTCTCGTTATATAACATCCCCATAGCTAAGAGGAATAATCCGTACTTAAACCAGTGATTTAAGATTTCTGGATTCATTGACCTTCGTCTATTAATTTCATTCAATAAATAAAGATTATCCATGTTGATATAAATATCGAGTGTTTCATCCTCTGTTAACTTAATTTTTAACGCTGACTTTTCGTTGAAATGATGCAACGCCCAATCACCTCGTCTGACTTCAATTACATTTGGAGTGCCATATAGTGTAACTCTGGGCTCCCCTTGCGGTCCGCCGGGCGGATAAGGCGGGGCATCAGCCTCTACTTCTATGCTGAAATTGCAGACAAGCGGCTCAACTCTTGAAATATCATTAACGATGACCCTAACCCCTAACCTATCTCCAGGATTGGACATTGCTGGAACCGAGAATCTTAACACCGCCTTTCCATTCCAGAGGTGGTGCGACAACAACGTCGGAGAGCCGACTACCTCGATATGGCCTGGATCTACGACACGAGAAAAGTAGTCATTATTTGCGTCGGTTTCATATTCTACTCGACACGTATGATTTCGCGGGCATCGTTTAATTAGGCCGTCCCTTGGTTCATTGTGAATTCTAAAAAATGTTGGGAATTGCCGCCCTGCGTATTCAATAGGTTCATTGACAGGGCCGATCGGCACTCGAATCTGTTGTCCTGCGCCGAATAACGCCGCAAGTGTAGGATCACCTCTCAGCAGATTCCTAATTATCTCAGTGACATTCTGCTGACCTGCACTCGATATTCTCTGTTGTCTTCTCCTTGCGTTAATTTCCCGAAGGCCAGGATGGTCTTTCAAGTACTCGTAAAGAGAACTCTCTAGTAAGGTCCGTTCATCACATTCCCGCATGCGGTCGCGCGAATTCATAAAAAGGTCCTCTCGGACCAGTTGTGGCAAGTTCGTACAGTCCACCGTAACAATTAGACTATTGTCAAGGTATTCGAGTTTGGTTTTTCTGGAAACAACATCTCCACTTATCTCGCTGTGAAGCTGACCGTTTACATTGAAGAATATCCCCGACGGATATTTCTTTCCTTCCGCCTGCTCTTCTTTAATAACGACTATGCGTATTTCAATAGTACCTACATCTGGAACAACAATTTGGCTGCCTGTATCCATACCTTGTTCAATGTCTTCAGGATTATCAGCGATAACTGAATATAGCCCTGAAACGGTTGTATCAAAATAATGAGCTCGATATCCCGACCTTCTTTCTTGAATGCGGATTGGCAATGCGGGATTCTGTAGGTAACGCTCAAGAGCGTAGCGGAGATCTAAGGTTGCTAACGTCTTAAGCCTGCCTGGCAACTTGTAGTTCCATAGTTTAATACACGTTCCCGCTGACATATCTCCCACATAGGCATAGGGGTAGTTGCCAGGCAATAACGCGAGTGAATCAGCCTCAAAGTTTAAAACTGATCTGCCCGGCGCGAGATAAACGTATGTCGAATTCGGTTGGTTTGCACTGGGTGGCATCCGCCTTGTAACGGTAAAACCCCACTTATTCAGAAGTGGATTGTCTGCGTTTTGAGGAAGGATGTCGGGTTGTCTTTTTGAGAGAATCAGTTGGAAGCTGTGTTGTCCGGTGAACTGAAATACTCCCGTTCCACCCATATTGAACTTGCCCTGAACGAAAGGTATCTTGTTCTTGTTTTCCCTTAATAACGACAAGAATGTATTTGCGAACTGATCGGGCGACTGTCCTTCTCCACTATCGATTACTAGATAGGCTGGATTTTCCTTTGTTCCGCATGCAACAAGACGGATTCGTTCTGCTAACCTAGTCCGTTCTGCCGCGTCTAGGTTCTGTATAAATCCATCTCTGATGCCTAAGAATCTTTCTACCGCTTGCTTCATGTTCAGAGGCGCAGCTGAGCAAGTCGGATCAACGTTAGTCCGGTAACATTCATAAATAAGGATTGCGTCGATGGAATTGACGAGTTTTTCGACTAGAGCTGCAATAGCAGAGTTTTGTTGACTGCCTACAATGCTCCTATTATTCTGTACGTTGCCATAAGCCAACCATGCGTCTCGATCGTCCCAGTATCTATATTCTCTTAAGATGGCAACAACTTCGTCTTCGAGTTCTGCTCTCAACAATCTTAAGCAAAGGTCCTTAGTGTGATCGTTTTGTGGATTAGGCATCTTCTATCTCCTTTGCCGATTTGTATTAAGCTTTTCTATTCAAAAAGATATGCTCAATTGGCTGCTTCTTATTCTTATCAATCTGGGTATACCATTTTCGGTTTGGGACACTTCTTTGTATTTTCATAAGATTTGGTTGCAGCGGCTTAAATCCTGTGTTCTTCATTAATCTTTCATATTCCGTGATGTGGTGTCCATCATTCTTTGGAAAGGCAATCACTTGTGCAAAGACTGCACCAGGGGCCATTAGTTCGTAGATTGAACTGAGTACCCTTCCCATTTGGTCTTGATAATTTTCGCTGGCCTCGTGGCTATTTCGTGTGCCCAGAGTGTAAAAGGAGGCAGCGCGGCTAGAATTATAGCCTAACAACCTAAATGGCAAATCCGTTTCCCTTCTGCCATGAACTTGCCATCGATTGTACAAGACATGAACCCCAGGATATGGCGGCGATGTAACAACTAAACGAATTTTATTCTTAAATTCGGATAGCCTATTTGCTAACCTTTTCGCATCACAATTAATCACCTTCAGCGAATCCCGCTCAAAGAAATAATGTTCATCAGGACGAGCACCGTTACAACACTTCCTAATGTCCGCAATTACTTCCTGAGATACCCTTTTAAAAACGTTGCTGACCAAATAGTAAGGAATAATCTTTGAGCGTCCATCAATTGATCTTCTAGCCACATTAAGCACTACTATTTTTGCCAATCTGCGCGTATTTGCATTCGAGATATTTTCGGTATCCCTTATTAACTTTAATATTGTCGAATAAGTTAGCGGAGCGTACTGTTTGCCGTTGACTTCTAAAGGAATAGGATTTTGCGGTTTATATTTCTCTAAAATGACAGTTTCTTTTTGTATCCAATCGCAAAACTTCTCAATATTCTTATTATGTAAAGGCGTCGCCTTCGCCCTGGTTATGAAGCAGGCAAAGGGGCTTATGTCTGAACAAATAATTTTTCGTCCCAGACCGAGTGCCTCGACAGCAGATGTTCCTCCTCCACAAAATGGGTCCAGTAAAAGGTCACCCCTATTACTATATTTTTCAATTAAGGCCCTGGTTATCATAGGCGACATGCTGGCGGGATAACGATACAGACGATGAGTAAGGTTTCTGGCACGAGCAGAATCTGATGCGGCTTCGTTGATCCTGTGCATAGAAATCTGGGGTTTTTTACGAATATGTCGGACAGAGATGAGTGTAGACAACCTTAGGTCCCGCTCCAATATGATGTCTAGACTGGCAACCGATAGGATGGTTCCCTTCGCCTATTATAAGTCGGACATCATACTGGTTGTCAAGGCAAACTCAACAAATCGGCCCATCCCATGATGTACACTCAACCTCCCACAGTATTTTCCTCATATTCCTCAAGAATATCAGGGGTCGCGCCGTCAACGCGCCCGATCCTGCTTAAGTCCGAGTCAACGAATCCCCTCACTGGGGCGATTCCCGAGACTAAGAATGGAATCTCTTACCCTTCGGCTCTATATATTGCTATGCACTGTAAAGAATCAATATTCTCTATATGTCCGAGGGCTGAGGAAGAGCCCCATCCTCCCCCTCTCAATATAATAATAATTATCTGATTATATGATTATCTCATCAGGGGAATGGGTAGGGGAGTGATTAGGTGATTAACTGGGTCAGCTAATCAGCTAATCACCTAATCATCGGGAATAGGTAGGTGGGAGGTCCAGCCGCTATAGGGTCCACCACCAGCCGTCCGGCCGTTGAACGGGCTTGACCTTCAGTTTCCGGCGCGCCTGGCTCCACGTATTATCATTAATGTCAGGGAACGCCTGGTTCACTTCCTTAGCCGAGAGCTCGTGCGTGCCTTTAGCTTTCTGCTCCTCCAGGAACGTCATGGCCGTCTTCAGCTTGCCCCGGCGCTCCTTGGCATCCTCCGGAGGTTCCGGGCCCATCGCTTCGTGAATGCTCATAGGCTGCACGTCCGGTACGACGACGATATGATTATCCTCGATCCTGAAGACGAACTCGGCTTTCTTCTTTTCAGTCTCCGAACCGTCGTTAGTCTTGTTCATTAGAAAGTGCCGCAGCTCGGGGTTCTGGCGATCCTTGACGATAGTCCAGACAAGTCTGGGTACCTGGCCCCATGCCGCCGAGCCCATGAGCCGTTGGAGGGGATCAGCCCCTAAGTTTTTATTTAGGTGCACAATCGCAATCACCGCAATGTCCTCCTTCTCGGCAAAGGCCATGAACGGGACTAGGGCGTCCCGGACTTCGCGCTCGGAGTTGGCGTCCATATTTCTCTTTACTCCGACATAGGCTGACAGCGGGTCTACGATAAGCAGCCTCACGTTACCGAGCTCGTCCATCTTCTGCTTAATCTTTTCCAAGTCTGTCGATAGATCGACGGGCCGTGTAATTCCGCGCTTGTCCCTTGTGCCGAGAATGAAGTGGATATTGCTTTCAGAGGCTCCTTCCCAGCGGAGCCTCTTTTTACAGGTCCTGGCAATGCTGTCTTCGACCTGGAGGACGAGAACTTGGCCTTGGCCAACGGGGTACTCGGTCTGCGTCGGGAACGCCTCGCCCCTTGACACTCGGGCGGCCATCATCATCGTGAAAAACGACTTGCCGGAGCTTGGCGTCCCCACTAGAAACGACACCTGGGCCTTTGGGAACGTATCGTGCCATAGCCATTCAGAGGGCATTTCTATAACGTCGGCGACGCAAACGGTATCCAGTTCCCGACCCTCCTCCGCTCCTTCAGGTCTCGTCCCCGCCGCCTCCGTAATCAGCCCGACGATGCCCTGGTAATCCCTTTTCTTTTTCAGGAGGCTGGCACTTTTCAGGATGGCCTCTTGAACCGCTTGATATCTGGCAAAGTCCACCGCCCGGTCGCGAGCATAATCGAAGTCTCCGGCCATGCCGAGCGTTATGATAGACTCAGCGACCTTCAAGTATTCGTCCGCTGGGAGCTTGGGCTTCTTATCAAGGAGGTCGGAGACCTCTTGTAGAAAGACGTCTGTGGGCATCACTTGGTGATACTTCTCGATGTACCGGAGGATGAGCGCTACGAAATCCTGAACGGCAGGATTGACAAAGGACTTGGGATTAATAACCGCTAGGGCCTGGGGAAGCATCTGCGGGTCGGCGAGAATCGCTGACGCGATACTAAGCTGGATTTCATGCGTGTAATCGTAGGTGCCTTGCCCGTCGTCAGGAAGGCTTAATTGGTCTGTCATTATTATTCTCCTCATTCAGTTTAAAGGTGCGCCCTTCCAGGGTATTGTCAAGAAAGGCGCGACGTTGCGGGTCGGTTAGAAAATACTGGTGCGTACATATCCACGTTTTCCCGCCATCGGTGGATAACCACTCGGCTTTGAGTTTGAGTGTCCCATTCATTTTGTTCCTCCTTCATTAAAATATTTATGGGCCGATGAGGATAGACCTCCCTCATTGGCTGGCATAACTTGCCTCTTGAAAGATTTCCTGGATTTGGGTGACCCTATGGCGGACTTGGGGCTGGTAGAAAAGCCTTAAATAACTGGTTTTACTAGCGTATTGCGCGGCCCGCCAATTCTCCCCATATGAACGAGGCTTTCCCATTAGGCACGAGTAGGCACGGTTAGACATTATTGGGCATATCTTACGGCGCGGATGTCACGCGGACCCTTGAGGGGGATGGGCAGGTCGGGGCGGGTCAACCAAACCCGGCGCCCAACCCTCCGCTCCGACACGGACCGAGATCGAGGGGGTTCTCCCCGAAAACTCGGCATAAATTCAGGCCGCTCCTGAAGTCCGAAGCGCTTCAGGCTCAAGTCCGGCCGTGGCACTTCTTGAACTTCAACCCGCTGCCGCAGAGACAAGGATCATTTCTTCCAGGATTCGAACGGCCCGGTGTCGGCGTCCGGCGGCCTTCCTCTTCGGCGAGGATTCTCATGATGCTCCCAGTCGACTGGCCGCGGCTGAGCAGGCCGGCCATGAGCTGCATAGGCCGCTCGGTGTGGGCAAAGAAAGCCTTCAGGCCATCACAGAGCCAGTTCAGTCCGGGCTCGCCGTTGCGCGTCGCGAGAACTCTGTTTTTAGGACAC
>JAPLIW010000729.1 GCA_026388915.1 Deltaproteobacteria bacterium | reverse complement strand
AAGGAAAAATACGATTTGCTCCTCAAGAACGCGCCCGATTTTCTGAATAAAGACCTGCCCTGGGAACCGGGGGATACCTTCCGCAATCCCGCCCTCGCCCGGACGCTGGAAACCATTGCCGATAAAGGCGCGGGGGTTTTTTACCGGGGCGAGCTGGCCGATCGCCTGGATGAATTCATGAAGAAGAACGGCGGCTGGGTCGAAAAATCCGACCTCGAAGCCTACCGGGTGATCGAGAAGAAACCACTCCACGGGACCTACCGGGGGTACGACCTTTTTGTGCCCGGCAACCCCGTGGGGGGACCGAGGCTTCTGGAGACCCTGAACTTATTGGAACACTTCAACCTGGCCGCCATGGGTTGGGACGATCCGCTGGCCGTTCACATCATGCAGGAAACCTTCGTGCTGACGGCGGAGGACCAGAGAAGCTACGTGGGAGACGCCGCTTTCGATCCGCTCCCCGAGCGGGGCTTGACGAGCAAGCAATACGCCCGGAGACGATTGATGCAGATCGCCCTCGATCGGGCCTCTGACCCCTCCACCTGGCCCAGCCGGGTCGGCAACCCTGGGGATTACGACAAGGGAGAGAAATACGTGGAGGTAATGCTCAAGTCGAAGGCGGTGGAACCTCCAAAGGTTCCGCCGTCCAAGGGCGAATCTCCTTCCACGACGCACATCTCGGTGATCGACAGGGACGGAAACGCCGTTTCCTGGACCCAGACCATATCCGATTTCTTCGGGACGACCTTCTGGGTGGACGGATACTTCCTCAACGACGAGATGGCCAACTTCGCGAGCAAACCCGCTCCGGGCAATCCCGTCAATCTCGCGCCGGGAAAACGTCCCCGCACCACAATCGTCCCCTCGATTGTGGAAAGGGATGGGAAGATTCGCTGGGTGATCGGTTCGCCCGGCGGAGCGCGGATCGTCTCCACGGTGGCCCAGATCTTGATCGGCCTCATCGACCATGGGATGACGGTTGAGCAGGCGGTGAAGACCCCCAAGTTCGTGGGGTATCACACCTACAAGGAGATCCAGATGGAGAAAGGTTTTTCCCCCGCCACCGTCAAATTTCTCACCGATGTGCTGGGTCATAAAGTGAAGATCTTTAATTATCCGGATCTCTATTTCGGCGGTCCCAATATCCTCTCCGTCGAGAGCGACGGAACCTTTATCGGGATGGGCTCCATCAGAAGGAAGGGTGCCGCGGCGGCGCCCCAGTCTCCCTGATCCCCGACCCAAGGACTTTTTCTCAAGCTCCCTCTCGAACGGCTTGACCCGGGCCGTTTTCAGGGGGGAATCATGAAGGGAATCACCCCGATGCGGAAAGTTCCCCGGATCTTTTGGCTAACGGTCATGCTGTTCCTTTTCCTGTCGGCCGGTTCGATAGGGTCCGGCTTCTTTTTCCCCGACATTCGTCCGGGTTATGGGGTAACATCGCAGGGATGGCTTTCGAATTATTTTGCCCCCCTCAGGGGAACCCCTCTGGACACGCCGGTATTTTACCTCGACAGCGGCAAGCCCGGGGCAACGGCCCTGGTCATCGGCGGGACCCATGGATGGCCAGGAAATCGCGGGCTGCATGGCGGCGACCGTGCTCATCGAAAATGTCGAAGTCACCCAGGGCCGGCTCATCGTGATTCCCTACGCGAATCGGAGTGCCATGTCCGTTCAGGACCAGAGGAATCGGGTTCCCCGGGTTCATCCCATCACCAGCAAGTCAGGCCCACGATACGTCCCCTATGGGGATCGATTGACCCATCTGGCCGATCAGGGAGGGCCCGATCCAGAAAAGTACGTTCATCCCTCCGGCTACGAGCTCAAAGACGGGGCGGAATCGCGGAATCTGAACCGGGCCTATCCGGGAAAACAAAAAACTGATCATGAAAGGCCTGCCGGATTACCCGGAGATGGTGAAAAAAGGGGTGGGAGCTTTTTTGAATTGACCCGCTTCCCCTGGGGTCAGGTTCCGAAGGGAAGCGGGGAAAGGCCGCTCTAAAAAAGGCTGAAATCGGGATTTTGTCCCCAGATTTGCCGACAAAAAAAGGAGGAGACATGACTCGAAAACTGCTGATGATTGTGCTCGGAGTATTGTTGTGCCTTAACGGGCTCGCATTTGCCCAGGCGCCGCAGTACCCTACCAAACCCATCCGAATGGTGGTGGGTTACGCACCTGGCGGAGGGAGCGACATCATGGGCAGGCTGATTGCCCAGCAGATTACCGCGGCCATGGGCCAGCAAATCATCGTCGAAAACCGCCCGGGAGCGGCCCAGAACGTCGCCGCGGAGTTGGTCGCTAAATCGCCTAACGACGGTTACACGCTGTTCATGAGTTCGGCGGCGTTGGGAGTCAACGTCAGCCTTTACCCCAAGATCAATTACGATCCGGTAAAAGACTTTGCGCCGGTGGCGGTTTTTGCCAACAGTCCGAACCTGTTGCTGGTGAATCCTGCATTCCCCGCCAAGAACGTCACCGAATTCCTTGCCGTGGCCAAAAAAAATCCCGGCAAATTCAATTTTTCCTCATCCGGCAGCGGCAGTACCCAGCACCTCTCCGGGGAACTGCTCAAGCTCATGATCAAAACCGACATGACCCATGTTCCTTATAAAGGCACGTCGCCTTCCTTGACGGCGCTGGCCAGCGGGGAGGTCGATTTTTCCTTCAGCAACATTCCCGCGGCCCAACCGTTGATGGCCCCGGGCCGGATCCGGGCGCTCGCTATTACCAGCGCCAAGAGATCCCCCTTGCTGCCTGATTTGCCGACCATGATCGAAGGCGGCCTGCCGGGTTTTATCACCCAAACCTGGTATGGTCTATTGGCGCCGGCAGGAACCCCCGCCTCGGTGGTCAACGCGTTGAATGCGGTCATCGTAAAGGCCGTGCAGAAGGAAGACTTTCGCGCCCGGCTGGCGCAACTGGGCGCCGATCCGATCGCGGAAACGCCGGAGTATTTCCGCAAGTTTCTGCTGGAAGAAATCGAGCGTTGGAGCAAGGTGGTGAAGGCATCCAAGGCAAAGCCGGGATAAATTTCACGGGCACCTTAAAAAGGGGTTCAACGTTCCGGCGTTGAACCCCTTGTCGGTTGACTTTCGATCCAAAAAAAAATAGCCGTCGATATGCGCTGGGGTGAAAAACACTGACCAGAAGGAGAAAGGACCCTCGATGAAACTGGAAATTCGCAGCAACCGGGATTTCTGGGCAGGCCTGATGTTCTTCGTGTTCGGAGCCGTAGCGATATTCGTCGCCCGGGATTACCCGTTCGGCCGGCTGCTGCGCATGGGATCCGGCTACTTCCCGATCCTTCTGGGCGGGGTCCTCATTCTCTTCGGCATCTACATCATGGCCAAAGGGCTGCGCAGGAACGAGAAGATCCAGGGCAACTGGTCGATCCGGGCCGTGATCGTCCTGCCCGTCATAATCGTCCTTTTCGGCGCCCTGATGGAGCGTGCGGGCTTCATCCCGGCGCTGGCGGTCCTGGTCTTCGGGTCGGCGGCCGCGGGCAAGGATTTCAAGTGGGGCGAGGTCCTGCTGCTTACTGCGGTCATGACCATGCTCTCCCTGGCCGTATTCGTCTGGGGCCTCGGCCTGCCTTATCCCCTGATCAAAGGATTCTGACGGGGAGTTTTTCATGGATCTGTTTCACCACTTGATATATGGGTTCAGTATCGCCTTGTCGTTTCAGAATACCCTCTACTGCTTCATCGGCTGCCTGTTGGGCACCCTGATCGGCGTTCTCCCCGGCATCGGGCCGCTGGCGACGGTCGCGATGTTGCTGCCGATTACCTTCACCCTTCCGCCAGTGGCGGCGCTGATCATGCTGGCCGGTATCTACTACGGCGCCCAGTACGGCGGCTCGACGACCGCCATCCTGGTCAACCTTCCGGGCGAGACCTCGTCGGTGGTCACGTGTATCGACGGCTACCAGATGGCGCGGCAGGGGCGCGCCGGGGCGGCGCTGGCGATCGCGGCCATCGGGTCGTTCTTTGCCGGCACCGTGTGCACGATGATCATCGCCATGTTCGGTCCGGTCATCGCCGAGATCGCGTTCGAGTTCCGCGCCCCGGAATACTTCTCGCTCATGCTGATGGGACTGGTTGCCGCGGCGGTGCTCTCCCAAGGAGACATGAGCAAGTCGCTCGCCATGGTGGCGCTGGGCCTGCTGTTCGGCGTTGTGGGCACTGACCTCACAACCGGCGTGGAGCGCTTCAGCTTCGGCATCACCGAGTTGGCGGACGGGATCGGCTTCGTGGTCATCGCCGTGGGGGTATTCGCGGTGGGCGAAATCATCAGCAACCTCGGGGATCTGGAGGAGCGGGTGGTCCACACCTCCCGGGTGGTGCATCTCTTCCCCACCAAGAAGGACCTCAAACAATCCATCGGCCCGATCGTCAGGGGAACCCTCCTCGGGGCGTTCTTCGGCGTTCTGCCCGGAACCGGGCCGGCCATCGCCTCGTTCTCGTCCTACATGGTCGAGAAGAAGCTCGCCAAGGACCCTTCGCAATTTGGCCACGGTGCCATCCAGGGCGTAGCGGGACCCGAAGCCGCCAACAATGCGGATGCGCAGTGCAAGTTCATCCCCATGCTCACCCTGGGGATTCCCGCCAGCGGGACGATGGCCATGATGCTTGGCGCGCTCATCATCCAGGGCATTAACCCCGGCCCGCAGGTGATGGTCAACAATCCCGACCTCTTCTGGGGGTTGATCGCGAGCATGTGGGTCGGCAATCTGATGCTTCTCGTGCTCAACCTGCCGCTGGTCGGCCTCTGGGTGAACCTGCTCAAGGTTCCCTATCGCCTGCTTTTCCCCGCCATCATGGTGTTTTCCTCCATCGGCATCTACAGCGTGAACACCAGCTCGGTCGAGCTTAACGTAGCGGCGCTATTCGGCGCCCTCGGCTTCATTTGGATTAAGCTCGGGTGCCCTGCGGCGCCCATGCTGCTCGGATTCGTGCTGGGGCCGATGCTGGAGGAAAATCTGCGGCGGGCGCTGCTGATCTCCCGCGGCGACCCCTCCGTGTTCTTCACCCGGCCGATCAGCCTTGCATTCATCATCGCCACGGTCCTGGTTGTGCTCACGATGGCGGTCCCGGCCGTGCGCAAACGGCAGAGCAAGATCACCGACTGATCCTTCGCTCCTATCCGGGGACGCCAGGGTACCCTTAACCTTGCTCGAGCGCTGCTTTCCTTATGGGGAAGAAGGAGGTAGACCCTTTGGTAAAAGATCGGACACTGCTTGGACTGGTCAAAGACTAAAGCGACTTTTTATCCAAGCCCTCCTCTGCAATGGACCCCGCTACCCGGAAGTTTACCCGCACCGGCCGGCCGGCGGGAGATGCAAGTTTTATAAATTTAGTTGAGCGAATGATCGGTCGCGACTTACTAATGAGGCCATAATTATCTGGACAGGAATTCCGTCTTTTCATCATCCTGGATTCCGGCTTTCGCCGGAATGACAACCAGGAACCATGCCTTTCTAATGTTCGTCACTCCGGCGAAAGCCGGAGTCCAGTTCGAG
>JAPLIW010000654.1 GCA_026388915.1 Deltaproteobacteria bacterium | reverse complement strand
GCGGAAAGAGATCTACCGCATCAGCGATAAGATCGTGCGGACCACCAACATCACCCAATCCAGCATCGTGAAGAGCGCCTGGGCCACGGTGGTGGCCGCCGCCGTCTTCCTTTTCTAGGGCGAGGAAAAGTGGGATAATGGAATCATGGAATGGTGGGTACGACAAACGATGTGCCAATTTTGCTTCCCTTCCGATTTTCCCAATATTCCATATTTTGAGTTGCGGCTCCCCTGCACCGAGGCCTCCATGGTCAGATCTTGAGAACACGAGGGAGCCCAAAGGCGAAGAGGCATGAAAGTAGGGTTCTGTTACAACCTGAAAAAGCCCGCTGACGAATCCACCCCCGCGGACCTGTACGCCGAGTGGGACGATGAGGAGACCCTCGGGGCGGTTCATTCTGCCCTGGCGCGCAAGCATGAAGTGATTCCCATCGAGGGCAACGAAGGGGCTTTTGAGAACTTCAGGAAATACCGGCCGGACATCGTCTTCAACATGGCCGAGGGGATGTACGGGACGAGCCGGGAGTCCCAGATCCCGGCCATGCTGGAGATGCTCCGCATCCCCTATACCGGCTCCGACCCGCTCACCCTGGCGGTCTGCCTGGACAAGGCCGCGGCCAAAGTCGCCCTTAGTTATTACCGGGTGCCCAATGCCCCTTTCGTCGTCATCCTGGACCCCCGGGGAAAAACCCGCTTCCCCTCCTTTCCCTTGATCGTCAAGCCCCTGCGGGAAGGCTCCAGCAAGGGAATTCAGAACAGCTCCCTCGTCCGGAACTCCCGGCAGTTGAAGGAAGAGATTCACCGTGTCCTCACCGAATACCGCCAGCCTGCCCTGGTGGAGAAGTTCCTTCCCGGGCGGGAATTCACCGTGGCCCTTCTGGGGAACGGGAAGGACCTGGAAGTCCTGCCCATCGTGGAAATCAGGTTTGAGGAACTGCCGGATCACATCAACCCCATCTATTCCTACGAGGCCAAATGGATCTGGGACACGGTGGAAAACCCCCTGGAGATCTTCACCTGCCCGGCGAAGGTTTCCGCTTCCCTGAAGAAAAAAATTCAGAGCGTCTGCCGGGCCGCTTACACCGTCCTCGGCGTGCGGGACTGGTGTCGAATCGATGTCCGGCTCGACCGCGCCGGAGAGCCCCACATTCTGGAACTGAACCCTTTGCCCGGGATTCTCCCCAACCCCGACGCCAATTCCTGTTTTCCCAAGGCCGCCCGCACTGCCCGGATAACTTTCGATGAGCTTGTCAACCGGGTCCTGGATACCGCCTGCCGGAGGGTTGGATTGAAACCATGAGCGGCAGATCGATCCTGATCCTCTACAGCCTTCCCCACCCTTTTCTGCCCGACGGTTCGGTGGATGTGTTCGGCCCCAAATCGGTGCTGAACCGCCTCCAGGCGGTGAAGGAATCGCTGGTCTCCCTGGGCTACAGCGTGAAGGCCATGGAGATGAAAGAGGATTTATCTCCCCTGGTGGGCAGGATCCTTCGGTCCGGAGCGGAGCTCATTTTCAATCTCTGCGAAGAATTCCGCGGCCAGAGCCGGCTGGAGATGAATGTGGCCGCCCTTTTGGAGCTATTGAACATTCCCTTCAGCGGGTCTTCCTCGCTGGTTTTGGGTCTTTCCCAGGATAAGGGGAAGACCAAGTCCATCCTGGCCCATCACGGCGTGCCTACTCCCGCCTACGCGGTGTGGCCCCCGGAGGAACCCCCTTCGACCGCCCATCTGCAGTTTCCTTTGATTGTCAAACCTCTCAAGGAAGACGCCAGCCTGGGAATCGACAACGACGCTCTGGTGAAGGATTCGGCTTCCCTTCTCCGGCAAGCCGAGAAGATTCACCGCCTCCATCATCAGCCGGCGCTGGTGGAGGAATACATCGAAGGGCGGGAATTGAACGTTTCCATCCTGGGTAATGAAGTTCCCCAGGTCCTGCCCATCTCGGAGATTGACTTTTCCACTCTGCCCCCGCACCTGCCCAGGATCTGCGGATATGAGGCCAAGTGGGTGGAGACCACCCCGGAATTCAGCCATACCGTTCCTCTCTGTCCGGCTCCCCTGCCTCCCAAACTGGAAAAGCGGGTACGGGAGGTCGCTCTACGTTCCTATCGGCTCATGGATTGCCGCGACTATGCCCGGGTGGACATCCGGCTCAGTCCAGACGGGATCCCCTATGTTCTGGAAATCAACGCCAACCCGGACATCTCTCCGGATGCGGGCATGCCCCGATCGGCCAGCGCCGCCGGATTGGCCTACCCGCAATTGATCGGCCGCATCGCTGAGCTGGCCTTATCCCGGAGCCAGCCCCCCAGGGGTTCCGCCGAGAGAGAACCCCATGAATGAAGAAGAGGGGAAACCCAAGGCCGACCTGAACTGGGACGACGAGGGGATCCTTCCCGCCGTCCTTTCCCCGGACACGGAATTCGTCTTCCGGCGGATGACCGAAGAGACCCTGAAGGCCGCGGCGGCGGCGAATTCTTCCCGCGTCCTGGATGTCGGGTGCGGCCGGGCTATCGATGCCGCGGCCCTGGCCAAGAAGGGAGGCCTCCTCTTCGGCTGTGAACCCTCCCGGATCATGCTGCGAAAGGCCAGAGAGGGCCTGCGCAAATCCGGGGAAACCGTCCGGCTGGTGGGCAGCCTGGCCGAGACCCTCCCCTTTGCCGGTCAATCGTTTCACCGGGTCGTCTGCAAAGGGGCCATCGATCATTTCTTCAGCCCGGAGCGGGCGGTGGGCGAGATGGGCCGGGTGGCCTGCACGGAGGGGAAAGTGGTCATTTCCGTGGCCAATTTCGAGAGCCTGAGCTGTTTTCTGTCGCGGAACCTCAACCGGTTCGTGCGGCGTATCTGGAAGCGGGACCTCCCCTCTCCCCATATCTGGGAAATCCCCAAGGACCACATCCATAAATTTGACTACCCCTCCACCCTGGGTCTGGCCGGAAAATACCTGCGGGTCGAATCCATCCGGGGAGTTTCTCTGTTCTGGGGGTTTCCCCGGTGGTCGAATTTTTTGCGACGCCTCCCCCGGCCCATGGCCTTGATTCTTCTGCGCTCTCTGGATAAAATTGCCAACTGGCACCCGGATTGGAGCGACGTGCTCATCCTCGTGGGCCGGCCGTACAATCACCTTCCGGGAAAGGAAAGGAGTTTTTAAAATGGCGGATACCTCACGCGTTTGGGGCGGGCTCCTCTGCGTGGCCATCCTTATCGTGGCCCTGGTCTTTCTCTGGGGAATATCGCTCCAGAGTTATTGGGCCTTGGCCCTTCCGGTGATGGCCGGATTCCTGGGGGTTCTGGCCATGGGCTTCTGGATCGGCTGGACGATCCTGACCATCAAGACCGCCCCTCCCGCACCCGAGACTTCCTCTCCCTCGTCCGGCGAGGGGGCGAAACCTTCTTCCTCGGGCTCTTCCGCCGAAGAAAAGAAATCGGCTTAGGACCATGGTCCGATCCTCCGGGTTAGAGTTTGGGCAATTCCGACGTGGGCTCGGCGGGGCTGACCGGCCGGCCGCCGGGGGCATCCCCCCCGGACGGCAGCGGCTATTTACCAGGGGCAATGGATGAACATCTGCCTTCTCTCTTACCGCGGGAACCCCTATTGCGGAGGGCAGGGGGTTTATCTCTACTTTCTATCGCGGGAGCTGGCCAAACTGGGGCATTCCCTGACCCTGCTGGTCGGCCCGCCCGACCCCTGGCCTATGCCCTGGGCCCGCACCATCCGGGTGGAGAGCCTGAATCTCTGGGGGGTGCGCCGCAATTTTTTACCCTCCTCCGCTCCCTGGCGCATTTTCCGCCCCCTGAATTTCTTCGAGTTCGTGGCCACCCGCCTGGGATTCTTTCCGGAGATGTTCATCTTCAGCTTCCGGGCCCTCCGGATGCTGAGGGAGATTTTCCCTCGGCAGAAATTCGATGTGTTTCATGACGTCCAGTCCCTGGGGTACGGGCTTCTGCTGGTCAAGCAATTCCGCCGTCCGTTGATCACCATGGTGCATCACCCGCTGACCATCGATTTTTACCACAGCCTGGAGCGGGACCAAAATTTCAAGGAAAAATACTACACCGTCGTCTTTTACCCCCTGGGCATGCAGGGAAGGGTCATCCGGCGCTGTGATCGGGTCCTGACTTCCTCCAAGGAAACAGCCCGCGAGATCGAGCGGGCCTTCGGGGTCCCCGCGAGCCGGATCCGCAACGTGGCCAACGGGCTGGATACGGATTTTTTCCAACCCGGGAACGGAACCCCGAGAAAAGTCGATCGACTCCTCTTCGTGGGTAACACGGACGATCCCAAAAAGGGGATTCTCTACCTGCTGCGTGCCATGGCGTATCTCCCGGAGAAAATCACCCTGCGAATTGTGGACGACGGGGCTCCGGCTAAATCCTTTGCCCCGGACCTGGTGAAGAAGCTGGGGCTGGGCCGGAGAGTGGCTTTCACCGGAAAGCTCTCCGCCGAAGCCCTCCGGGAAGAATACCGGTCGGCCCAGGTGACCGTCGTTCCCTCCCTTTATGAAGGTTTCGGACTTCCCGCGGCCGAAGCCATGGCCTGCGGAACCCCGGTCGTAGCCACCACGGCCGGAGCCCTTCCGGAGGTGGTGGGCGAAGAGGGGACGGGAATCCTCGTCCCGCCGAGGGACGCCAGGGCCCTGGCTCAGGGGATCGAGCAGGCCCTGGAGGACGAGGGGCGAAGAGGGAAGATGGGAAAAGCCGGGCGGGAACGGGTGGAAAGCCTCTTTTCCTGGAGGAGGGTGGCGGAACGGACGGTAAGAGTCTATGAGGAACTCATGCCCTGAGCAGAGAGAAGGCTAAGGTCGAGGTTAAGGTTGAGGTTAAGATAAAAAGACCTTAGCCTTAGCCTTAACCTTGACCTCAGCCTTAACCTTTCTTTGCTCCTTCGGAGGATTCTTTGAAGATCGGTTTACTGAGTTATCGGGGAAACCCTTACTGCGGGGGACAGGGCATTTATCTGACCTACCTGGCCAACGAGCTGGTAAAACTGGGCCATGAAGTGCACGTCCTCGTGGGACCTCCCTTTCCTCTTTTCCTGGAGGGATCGGTCGTCCACTCCATCGAGAATCACAATTACTTCGGCAAGAAAACCGACTTTCTCCCCCCGGGGAACCCCTTTGCCATCTTCTCTCCCCTGAATTTTTATGAATTCGTTTCTTCCCGCTTCGGGGTCTTCCCGGAGATCAAAGCCTTCAGTTTCCGGGCTTTCTTCAAACTGCGGGAGTTGATGAAGGAACACCGCTTCGACGTCCTTCACGACAACCAGTGTCTGGGTTACGGCCAGATTCTGTGGAAGACCCTGGGCGTCCCGGTATTGGCCACTATTCATCACCCCCTCTCCATCGACCGGGCGACCTGGTTCGAGAATCCATCCGGCCTTAAGCAGAAAGTGAAGCGGGTCCTCTACTACCCTCTGGTCATGCAGAAAATCGTCAGTAACCGGATGGATCGGATCGTCACCGTTTCCCGGGATTCAGCCAAAGCCATCACCGAAGCCTTCGGCGTTCCCCCGGAAAAGATCCGGGTGGTCTATAACGGGCTGGACAGTCACGAGTTTGCCCCCCTGCCCGGGTGGCCGAAAAAACCGAACAGCCTGATCTTTGTGGGCAATTCGGAAGACCGAAAGAAGGGGCTCCTCTACCTTCTCCAGTCTCTGGTCTATCTCCCGGAAGAGGTCACCCTGACCATCGTGGACGGCGGAGCCCCCCAGCGGGCTTTCGGGCCCCTGCTTACCGAGAAATACCGCATTGCCCACCGGGTCCATTTTACCGGGAAGATCGGCCCCGGAGACCTCATCCGCCACTACAACAGCGCCGAAGTCGCCGTCGTCCCCTCGCTCTACGAAGGCTTTGGGTTCCCCGCCGCCGAAGCCATGGCCTGTGAACTTCCGGTGGTGGCCTGCACTGCGGGAGCCCTGCCCGAGGTGGTGGGGGATGACGGCGCCGGGGTTCTCGTCCCTCCGCGCGATGCCAGGGCCCTGGCCGGCGCCATTCTACGCCTCCTGAAGGACTCCGAACTTCGCCGGAAGATGGGCAAAACCGCCCGGGAGCGGGTGCTAAAACTCTTTACCTGGGAAAATGCCGCCCGGCAGATGGTGGAGGTGTACCAAGAGGCCATCGATGCTCACCGTTAACTTTCGCACCCTGCCCCTGGAAAAAGGAGACCTCGTCCTGGACGCCGGCTGCGGGGAGGGCCGTCACACTTTTGAGTGTTACCGCCATGACTGCCGCATCCTGGGAATGGACCTGAGTCATCACAGCCTGCTGAAGGCGAAATATGTCCTGGGGCAGATGAAAAAGAGGAACGAAGCCAGGGGAAAGTTCTTGCTTCTGCGCGGGGACGCCCTCCGATTTCCTTTCCCTGATGGAACCTTTGACAAGATCATCTGCGCGGAGGTCATCGAGCACGTGGACGACGACCGCAAAGGGGTGGCTGCGCTGGCCCGCATCCTGACCGAGGGTGGAAAGATCGCCATCACCGTTCCCACCCGCATGACGGAGCACGTCTATGACTGGCTCTCCAAGGAATATTTCCGAACCCCGGGGGGGCACGTGCGCAAGGTGATTCCCCGGATCCTAGCCGGGTACATGGAAGAAAACCACCTGCGCGTCTACGCCGTTGGCTTCGCCCATTCCTTTCATTTTCCCTACTGGATGCTGCGCTGCATCTTCGGCCTTCACCAGGAGAACGCCCGGATTCCTGCTCTCTACAAGAAAGTTCTCCATTACTCCCTCTTTTCCAAGCCCCTGCGCCGGATGGAGAAATTCTGTAACTACTTTTTTCCCAAGTCGATCATCCTGTACGCTCAGAAGGGGAATCAGAAAGAATAAGGCTAAGGTCAAGGTTGAGGTCAAGGTTAAGGTCGAGGTTGAGGTTGAAGGGTAAGATTATTCTTTGTCCTTAACCTTAGCCTCAGCCTTAACCTTGGCCTTAACCTTAGCCTTGACCTTAGCCTTGACCTTTAGCCCGTCTTCAGCCAGGGGCACACCGCCTGAATGGCGGGCAAATTCTTCAAGGGCAGGAAAGTCTTTTCGTTGGAAGGAAGATTGAGTTTGCTGGGGGTTCCCATCTCTTCTCCCCCTTCGGCCGCGGGGGTGACGGTGGAGATCTGGAGCCGCTCCGAGAAAGATAATCCATTTTCCATCCGGATCAGCCCCTCGGCGGACAGGTCTTCCAGGAAAGACTGGAAGACCTCCTTGGCCGTGGCATCCAGGCCTTTCACCCGGCCGGTGCTGCGCAGCGGGCTGTGTTTGTGGTCCATCTCTCCCAGGAAAACCTGAATGACATGGTTGAGATCACTGCTGTTGGGCCTCAAATTCACCTTGTTCAGGGCCAGGGAGGTGAGGATCTTCATCTCGATCCCGAAGTTCTGCTTGAAAGGAACCGAGAGCCAGAATTTCAACGTTCCGGCGATTTCCCCGGAGAGGAAGTAAAGGAGGCTTTTCAAAGGGTTGAGCGCGGGGTGGTCGAACACCGAGATAAAGGGAGTAATGAAGGCATTGAGTCTTCCCCCCCAGGGACGGTGGTAGACGATCTTCGCCACCTCGATCTTCTTGAACCACAGAACGGCGCCCACCGGATCGATGACCCACCGGGGGTTGAAATAGCCCTCTTTCATGTCCGCGTCGATGAATTGAATGATGGCCCGGGGATGGTTCAACCCCCGGTCGGCTACGAGGTGGTAGAGCAACCCCCGCATGGAGAGTCCCTTTCCCGATTCGTGCCGGCGGGCATCGTTCATCCCGTTCCGGTGGGCGTAAAACACCTGGGCCCCGTATTTCTTGGCCATGAGGGGGATATCGTCGTGCTCGCTTCCTCCGAAAGCGATCCAGACTTCATCGATAATCCTTCCCAGGAGAGGCTGAAGGATTTGAATCTCCCGTTCCAGCGTCAAAAGCTCTTCATCTCCCCGGGCCGGGAAGACCACCAGGACCGGAACGCTCTCTTCTTTTTTGATCTCTTCAATTTTTTCCCGGTCCATGGAATGCATGAGCAGAAGGGACAGAGGAGGAAGGTTCATGCATCTCCCCGCTTTTTCCGGGTCGACGGCCTCCATGGCTTCGATGCGCGGGGGGGCCAGCGGCTTTTCTTTCTCCCTCTCCTTTGCATCCTCGGGCCAGGGGATGATATTTTTGATCTGCGCCGATTTCATGGGTCCTCAACCATTTAGCAATCCGCTCATAGCTCGTAGTTCGTGGCTCATAGGTCATAGCTCATATTCTTTGCTATCAGCTATGATGGTCTCGTAAAAAGTCTCTTGATGCGTCACCCCGGCGAAAGCCGGGGTCCAGAACATCTTGAAATAACTGGATTCCGGCTTTCGCCGGAATGACGAATTTTATGGAATTTCGACTTTTTACGAGATCATCAACCTTCCATCATTCCAATTTTCGAGTGTTTTTTCTCTGTGTCCTCTGTGCCTCGGTGGTGAAAAATCATTAAAAGAACGGGTTAGGAATGGCTAAAGAAGAAAAGATGGTAATGCTGACCATTGACGGAGTCCAGGTCTCTGTTCCCCCGGGGACGATGATCTTGGACGCCGCGGCCAAAGCGGGGATCAAGATCCCCACCCTCTGCAACAATAAGCGGCTCATGCCCTTTGGCGCCTGCCGCATGTGCGTGGTCCAGCAGAAGGGGCGCCGGGGATTCCTCATGGCCTGTTTCACCCCCGTCCGCAACGGGATGGACATCCTGACCAACACCCCGGAGATCATCAAAGCCCGCCGGACCCAGCTCCAGCTCATCCTCATCTCCCATCCCCTGGACTGCCCGGTCTGCGATGCCGGCGGATGGTGCGACCTGCAGAACCTGGTTTATGAGTACGGGGTGGCGGACAATCCCTTTAAAGGGGAGAAGACCGACCTGCCGGTGGATCACGTTTCCCCCTTTATCGAGCGGTACCCCAACCGCTGCATTCTCTGCGGCATGTGCGTGCGGATCTGCGACGAAGTGGTGGGGGCGAGCGAGCTTTCCTTCGTCAACCGGGGGGTGAAAACCCGGATCACCACCGACCTCGACCGGCCCCTGAACTGCGAATTCTGCGGCCAGTGTGTCTCCGTCTGCCCCGTGGGCGCCCTGAACGACCGGATCTTCCTCCACAAGGGCCGGGTCTGGGAGCTGAAGGAGACCGCGACGGTATGCGCCTATTGCGGAGTCGGTTGTACTCTGCTGGTGGGGACGAAGAACAATAAAGTCATGCGTGTCCGGGCCGATGAGGACCTGGGCCTGAACCAGGGGAACCTCTGCGTGAAGGGGCGTTTCGGCTGGGAGTACATCCACAGCCCCAAGCGCCTGGTCTCTCCCCTCATCCGCAAGAACGGAGAGCTGGTCCAAGCCACCTGGGAGGAGGCGCTGACCCTGGTGGCCCGCCGCTTGAAAGAGATCCGGACGGGAATGGGGGGGTCGACCCTCGCCGGCCTGGCCTCCCCCCGTCTTACCAATGAAGAGCTCTACCTTTTCCAGAAATTCTGCCGCGGCGTCCTGGGGACGAACCACATCGACCATGCCGGTGGATACAGTTATGCCGCCCACCTGGCCTTGCGGGATTCCCTGGGGTATGCCGCTTCCACCAACTCCATCAACGAGATCCGCAAGGCCGACGTCATCCTGGCCCTGCGCTCCGACCTCTCGGAAACCCACCCGGTGATCAAGTCCGAGGTGGTCTTGGCGACCAAGCGCCGGAAGGCCAAACTCATCGTCGTGAACAGCCGGGACATCTACCTCAAAAAGTTCTCCGCCCTGAGCCTGAGGGTGAAACCGGGGAGCGAGGTGACTTTGGTCAATGGCCTGATGGCCGTGATCCTCAAGGAAGGCCTGGCCCAGGGAGAGTTCATGCAAACCCGCACCGAGGGAATGGAGGCCTTGAAAAAGGCATTGGAATCGATCTCCCCCCAGAAGGTGGAGGCCCAGACCGGGATTCCCGCGGAAAACCTGGCCGAAGCCGCCCGTCTATTTGCCAAGGCCAAGAATGGAGTCATCCTGATCTCTGTCGGACAGAATTCGGGGAAGGAAGACCCGGCCCTGGCCCAGGCCGCCGCCAACCTGGCGCTTCTCACCGGGAAGATCGGGAAGGAAAGCTGCGGCATTTTCGTGCTGGGGGAAAAGAACAATTCCCAGGGCGCGCTGGATATGGGCGTGGCCCCGGGCCTCCTCCCGGGCTATGCCGATTTGCGGGACCCGGCCGCGCGGTCCCGCTTCGAGAAAGCCTGGAACCTGACCCTCCCCGATC
>JAPLIW010000876.1 GCA_026388915.1 Deltaproteobacteria bacterium | reverse complement strand
TCATTCCCAGAAAGATGATGGAGGGCCGCTACGACGACGTCCGGAGATGCATCGCCTGTGACATCGGTTGCTCACAGCGTCTCTTTGATCAGGTACGAATCCGCTGTGCCGACAATTACAATTACGGGATGGAATACCGCGAATATTACGGGCCACCCAAGGCCCAAACGCCGAAAAAGGTCCTGGTTGTAGGTGCGGGACCTGGTGGATTGGAGGCCGCTCGAGTCTGCGCGGAGCGAGGGCACAAGGTAGAGGTTTGGGAAAAATCTGCCCAGGCGGGAGGAATGGTGAGACTGGCCTCGGCGACGCCGTCCCTTTTGACCCGGGACCTCATCCATGCCGTTACGTGGCCTCAGAGGGAATGCAAGAAACTCGGCGTGGAATTGAAGTTCAATAAAGAGGCGACCGTAGCTGACATCGAAGCGGGAAGCTGGGACGCCGTGATCATTGCCACGGGCTCCAATCTGGACAAACAGGCGATCCCGGGCCAGGAGCAGGCTAAAGTCGTCTATCTCGATGACTACTATATCGCCAAAGCTCCCATCGGGAAGAAAGTCGTTGTCATCGGCGGACAGTACGGCGCAGAGGCGGCCTGTTCCCTTGCCAAGGAAGGGAAACAGGTCACGCTGATCTCCACGACCGGGACGTATGCGGATGCTTCGTACATTTATGTCCTCCGCAGCATCAACTTACAGCGGCTGATGAAACAGGAGAAGAGCCTCACAGTGATGACAAATGTGAAGATTCACGAGTTCACTCCGAAGGGGCTAAAGATCACCGATGGAACCGGCAAGCAGACGATCTTAGCTGCTGACACGTTTTTGTCTGCTTTGGGAAGGGTCTCTAACAATGAGCTCGCCAAAGCCCTGAGAGAGAAACAGCGTCCCAATGTGTTCGATATCGGGGACTGCAAGCAACCGCGCCGGATCATGGAAGCCATGCATGAGGCCAACGGTGTTGCCCGAATGATCAATTAATTGCTTTCCCCAAACCGAGGGGGGGCGCTGCCCCCCCCCGGAACGGGCCTCAGACTTCAAAAGATTCAATTTGTTAACACCGGTCCGGAAAGACCCTAGGTCAGGGTATCCGACCCATAACTTCCCATAAAGTCCTGAAAAATCAGGTAGGTATGGAAAAATCTGCTTATCGATTTTAAGAGAATTGACTGATGAGGATAATTTATGGCCAAAATTATCATTCACTTGGGTCAGTGCTTACATTTCCAGAAAGGCTGCTCACGGTGCATCGACGAGTGTCCCATGAAGTTACTAAAATTTGATTTCCCCCCCCAGAATGGGGATATTACGATAGAAGATGAGATGTGCATTGAATGCCGAAACTGTGAAGTGACTTGTTCCCCAAAAGTCATAAAGGTGGAATCGACCGAATAAGGATCTTCTGCAGGCAGGTGTTTGGCCGGGTCCCGCGGATTCATATGCTTATTTATCATCTCGGGTTCCATCCGCTCAGCAATTGGGGATGGGGCCGGCTATCTCTTGAGAACTTTGTCAAGCCCGCAATAGGCGTCATGAAGGAAGCCCTACCCTCTGGGGTGTATCTTCTCTTCGTTTTGTTATATAACCCCAACAACAGGAGCTCGGACCGGCATCAGGTCGTAAACTCAGCCTAGAAGAATTTTTCCATTTTGACCTGACGACATACAGGAGACCTTCCTGCGTAAGACCGTTGGGAATCGCAATGCTCGGGAATTCGATGGCGGAGACCGGAGCACCCTAACCAGAAAGGAAGGATCGATGAATTTTGAATTGACCAAAGACCAGGAGATGTTCCAGAAAATGGCCCGGGAATTCGCCGAGCGGGAGCTCCTGCCCGCTGCGCAGGAATACGACAAGCCGGGGAAATACCCTTACGATATATACAAGAAAATGGCACCCCTGGGGTTGCTGGCCACGATGATCCCCGAAAAATACGGCGGTCTGGGACTCGGTGTGCTGACGTGGATTCTCATGCTGGAGGAACTGGCTTGGGGGAGTTTGAGCCTCACCGCAGTCACCCAAAACGCCATGTTCTCGGGATCCGTCCTGACCGATGCGGCCAACGAGGAGCAAAAGCAGAAAT
>JAPLIW010000760.1 GCA_026388915.1 Deltaproteobacteria bacterium | reverse complement strand
CCCGTCGTGAAAAGCCGCGAGGCCTTTGAATTCCATGTTTTTCACTTTATGGGAGCCGGTTCCCTTGACCACCTGCGGCTTTCCCCGCAGGCCCTGGACATAATTGTGATCGGCATGATCGTGGGTGACCAGGACGATGTCGGCCTCATCCGGAATCGGGCCGTAGGCGATGGCCCCGCCGAACCCCCCGGGTTCATAAGGGTCGATGATGATCTTCGTCCCCTGGTCTGAAGCAAAAAGAAAAGAAGCGTGGCCGTACCATTTGAGCTTCATAAGGGGGGCTCCTTCCTAGGTCGCGGAAGCTTTCTCCTTCTGCTTCTCTTCTTCTTCCGCTTTGGTCTTACAGTCGATGCACAGGGTAGTCATGGGCCGGGCTTTCAGGCGTTCTTCCGAAATTTCCTCGCCGCATTCTTCGCAGATTCCGAAGGTTCCGTCGTCGATCCTCGCCAGGGCTTCTTTGATCTTGCCGATGAGCTTTCTTTCCCGGTCTCGGATACGGAGCAAAAAGTTGCGGTCGGTCTCCAGGTTGGCGCGGTCGGTCGGATCGGGAAAAGAATCCCTGTCGGTGGTCATCCCCTTGACCGTTTTTTCAGCCTCTTCCAGGATCGCTTTCAAACGTTCGTTCAAAAGCTCCCGGAAGGACTCGAGCCTCTCCCTCTCCATCTGCCCATCCTCTTGCTATCACCCAGATTAGCATATTATTTTACCATATTTTGGCAAAAATCAAACATTTTCTTTGCCTTAGAAAACTCCCTTTTTTTCACCACTCCGCACCCGGCGCTTTCTTAAAAGTCCGTTGTCGGTTGTTTGTTGCCCTTTGTTTGCCGACTTCCAGCCCTTGATTTTTTTATCTGTGTTCATCTGTGTCTATCTGTATCCCAATCATTCGTTGTTTCAATTCGTTGTTCTTAGTCCGTTGATTGTGGTCTTTTGCCCTCTATAGCCTTTTTCCATCCGCGTTCATCCGTGTTCATCCGCGTCCCAAAATAGTCTTTGTCCTTGAGGCACTTCTTTTATCTCCTTACGTATTTTCCGCTCTTCCCCCCGGATTTCTTCAGCAGCATGATCTCCGAAATGATCATCCCCCGGTCTACGGCCTTGCACATGTCATAGATGCCGCCGTGGCAACCAAAGCCTCCATCTCCACACCGGTTTTCCCCGTTGACTTCACCGTGGTCTCAATCTTCACTTCCGAACGCCTCACATCCGGCTGAAAATCGATCTCCACGGTGTCGATGCTCAAAGGATGGCAGAGGGGAATGATTTCTCCCGTGCGCTTGGCAGCCATGATCCCGGCCACCCGGGCTACCCCCAAAACATCGCCCTTCTCCATTTTTCTATCCATGATCCTTCTCAGGGTCTCCGGCTTCATGATCACTTTACCCGAGACAACGGCGATTCGCCGGGTCTCCGCCTTGGCCCCCACATCCACCATCCTCGCCCGCCCTTTCCCGTCAAAATGGGTCAGCTTTCCCATCCCCACCCCCATAAAGGAAATGTAAAAAAAAACTATTTGGACACAGATGAACAGAAATAGAGGAAAAGACGTTTCTCCGCGGTCTTTTGTCTGCCCCTTGCCGCTCGTTTCTTCCCCCCACCCTCTCCCTCCCCCTCGAGGGGGGAGGGTAGGGAGGGGGTGATTTTCTTTGGTTGCGGCTCCGCCGCGCTTTGTTCATCTGTGTCTCATTGATTCTTTTCTGTCTCTTTTTTAACTAATCATTTATCCGCGTTCATCCGCGTCCCATTATGTCTTTTGTCTTTAAGGCTTTTGCGAATATAAGATCTGTGCCTATCTGGGTTCATCTGTGTCCCATTGATTCTTTTGAATGCCGACCGCTGTTTTTCTCCCTTGCTTTGCCCGGAGGCTTTTTGCTATAAGTATAGGAAATTTTCCCGGCCCTATCAACGCTTTAGCGCCATTCTAGTCCACTTTCGGAGAGGCCCCGGATGCTGGCCAAAGTCCTGAGCGGTGCGATCATCGGGATCGATGCCTACATCGTCGACGTGGAGGTCGACATCGCCCAGGGCCTACCGGTTTTCGCCACCGTGGGCCTTCCCGACGGGGCGGTCAAAGAATCCAAAGAACGCGTAAAATCAGCGATC